>NZ_JCANTN010000017.1:0-44259 GCF_059568515.1 Soehngenia saccharolytica DSM 12858
GCTTTGACTTATCTTTCATGCGAAAGTTAAGTTTCATATGGTATTAATCCCAGTTTCCCGAGGCTATCCCTTTGTGAAAGGCAGGTTGCTCACGCGTTACTCACCCGTCCGCCGCTAAGATATATTTAAGTTCTGTCCGAAAACTTCACTTAAATATACTTCGCTCGACTTGCATGTGTTAGGCACGCCGCCAGCGTTCGTCCTGAGCCAGGATCAAACTCTCATTTAATAGTTTGATTTAGCTCAATTACTTCTTATTTTTTTAAAATTAACTTTGTAGTTTATTCAAAGTTTCACACTGTTTAGTTTTCTTGGTTCGTTGCCGCTCTCTTGGCGACTTTGTTAGTATACCAAACTGATTTTTAGTTGTCAATGGTTTTTTTAAAGTTTTTTTAAATTAGTTAAACCAGTTAATCAGTAGATGCTAACATTAGTTATGATACAATTTTTGCTTTTCTATGTCAATAGTCTTGTAGATAATTTAATATAGTTTTATGACTGGATATTATTTCTTTTAATTGATATAATTCATATGAAAATATCTATGTAAGTGAGATGATTAAATGGACTTTAGACAATTAAGAACCTTTATAGAGGTCGCTAAGCTAAAAAGTTTTTCAAAAGCAGCACAAAAATTATTTCTAACCCAACCTACAGTGAGTAGCCAAATTTTAAATTTAGAAGAAGAATTAGGGTGCAAACTATTTGATAGAATGGGTAAAAACATAACTTTAACTCAAGCTGGACAAATATTTTATGATAAAGCTATTGAGATTATAAACACATATGATAATTTAAAATTTGTAATAGATGAATACAATAATTCTATTGTTGGCACATTAGATATTACTTGTAGTAGCGTACCTAGAAAACACTTTCTACCGAAAGTGATAAGTGAGTTTAATTTACAATATAAAGATGTAAAATATAGAATTAGTGAATTAGATTCAAAGAAAGTAATAGATAATATCATTGATGGCTACTATGACTTTGGTATAGTTGGAACTGAATATGACATGCCAAACATTAACTTTGTACCGTTAATGAAAGATGAACTGGTTCTAATATCGCCAGCTTCCTACGAGATCAATTCCCCTTTCTTGAATTTAAGTGATATAGTCAACTATAATTTCATAATTCGAGAAAAGGGTTCTGGAACGAGAGATATTATTGAAAACGCTCTATCTTCGAAGTCATATAGCTTTGATTCATTATCTGTTATAGCATATTTAGAAGACAATGAAACTATAAAAAAATTCGTTGAATGCGGATTAGGTTTAGGATTTATTTCTAAATATGAAATTGACAATAACTTGAATAAAACCTATAGAATGCACAAAATAAATAACTTATGTTTAGAACGATATTTTTATTTAGCATATCATAAAATAAGGACTCTTAGCCCTTTAAGCAATAAATTTATTGATTTTTTACTAGAAAAATCTATTTTTCGTTGATTTTTTGGGAAAAAATTATAGCTTCTGTCCTACTATTTATGCCTAATTTTTTGTATACAGATGTTAAATTATTCCTTACTGTTTTCTCACTTATACATAGTCTATCTGCTATTTCAATATTAGAATAGCCCTTGGAAAGTAAAAAGAATATTTCATACTCTCTATTTGTAAGGTGATACACTTTTTTTATATCATCAATATATTCATTGTTAGAATTATTTTGACTTAGTATAATTGTTAATGAGGGGTCAATATAAAATTCATTTTTAAAAATGCTGTCAATCATGTCTAAATATATTGACCTATTAGATTTTTTATGGATATAACCTTTGAATATTTTATTTTCTATGTAAAAATTATGAGTCGCTGATAGTTCATTAATCATAAAAATAGTTGAATGATTTATATTTTTATCAATTGCCATTCTGATGATGCCGTTTTCATTATCTTCTTGAAACTCTGGGCATATTAAATAGAAGTCTGCATCTTTATCTAATATTGCTGAAACTTTATCATATCTATAAGTATAATCTAAAATATTAATATTTTCTTTTTCTTCTAATATCTTAATTAACCCACAGATAAATACTTCTTGTGGGTCAATTAAGATTATGTTCTTTTTAGACATGGCAACATCTCATTTCTGAATAAACTAAATTTAATGCTATATATCTATTATAACATTATTCTCAATTTCTTTTAATAAAGTGCCATTAGAAATAATTTCTTCAACTTTATTTATATCATTATACATTATTCTGTCATTTCCTAATTTAGGGATACTATTTCTAATTATGCTATAAGCGATACTTGTCCCTTTCCCTAATCCTTTATTGCCTCTTAAATCAATTGCTTGACATGCGGTTAGTATTTCCATGGCTAATACTTTTCTTACATTTTGAGATATCTCAAATGCTTTTCTTGCAGCAATTGTTCCCATTGATACATGATCTTCTTGGTTTCCTGAAGATGGAATTGAATCGACACTTGCTGGGTGTGCTAAAACTTTGTTTTCAGAAACTAGTGCTGCAGCTGCATATTGAACAATCATGAATCCAGAATTCACTCCACCATTAGTAGTTAGAAATGGAGGAAGTCCACTATTCAATGATGGGTTTACAAGCCTCTCTAATCTCCTCTCAGATATATTGGCTATTTCAGATAAAGCAATGCCAAGAAAATCCATAGCTAAAGCAACTGGTTGCCCATGAAAATTCCCTCCGGAAAACACTTCGTCTTCATCAGCAAATATTAATGGATTGTCTGTGGCAGCATTCATTTCTGTCTCTAATACATTTTTCACGTAATTGAAAGCATCTTTCGAAGCTCCATGTACTTGTGGTACACATCGAATAGAATACGGATCTTGTACTCTTAAATCACCTTGTCTAGTGGTCATCTTGCTGTTTTCGAGTATTCTCAATAAATTCATCGCAGTCTTTATTTGTCCATCATGTCCTCTAACTTTTTGTATTTTTAAATCAAAAGCATCAGTGATACCATTTAATGCTTCAGTAGTCAAAGCACATGATATATCCGCTAATTTCAATATATTTAACGCCTCAAAGAGTGCAATAGATCCTATCGATGTCATTACTTGAGTCCCATTTATAAGAGCTAACCCTTCTTTAGCTTGAAGTTTTACGATATCAATATTAGCTTTGTTCATTGCCTCCAAACCAGACATTCTACAGCCTTTATAAATTGCTTCACCTTCTCCAATCATTACTAGAACCATGTGAGCTAATGGTGCTAAATCTCCACTTGCGCCTAAAGATCCCTTTTCAGGAATAATCGGATGAACTCCTTTATTTAACATTTCGACAAGAGTATTTAATGTTTCAATTCTTATACCAGAATATCCTTTAGAAAGAGCATTAACTCTAAGCAACATTATGCCTCTAACAGCTTCCTCACTCAGAGGATTCCCAACTCCACAAGAATGACTAATAATCAAATTCCTTTGTAAATCCATTGTTTCATCATTACTTATTAATACATCGCTAAATTTCCCAAAGCCAGTTGTTATACCATACACTACTTTTTCATTATTGACTATTTCTTCAACATATTGTCTAGATTTAATTACTTTTTCAGTTGCTATTTGTGATAACTTTATTTCTTCACCATATTTAACAACTCTAATAAATGATTCTAAATTCAAGCTATTCCCATCAATAACAATCACTTTCAAAATCCTCCTTTTAATTTAATATATTAATATAATAAAGCTAGTAAAAACACCACATTAAATAATGTGGTGTTTTTACTAGTTTTTATTTTATCCTTTTTCATATAAATCCCAGCTTTTTTAGCTTATTTATTGTTAATTTCAATATTCAAATCTTTAACAGAGTCCCTAACTATTAGTTGTACAGGTAATTCAATTGTTTCTTCTTCCGAATCTTCATTGCTGAGTATTTTTGATAATTTCCTTACTGAAACAGCGCCAATATCATAATATGGCTCCATTATTGTTGTAAGCTTTGGTCTTATATATGATGCGATTGAGATATTGCCATAACCAACAATAGATATAGAATCTGGAACATTAATATCATGATCATAACAATAATTAATTAGACCTATAGCTATCTCGTCATCACAGCAAAAAACTGCTGTTATCTTTTTCTCTTTTATGTCATTCTCAATTTTTTCCCCAAATTCATATCCAATTGATACTGTGTGGCCGTCTATTTTATATATGTTTTCTGGCTGATTTAAATTCTTCATAGCATCTTTATATGCTTGTAATTTATGCTTTTCTATAGTTAGCTCTATATCTTTTTCTTGCGTTACATAAGCAATGCTTTTATGACCACATTCAATTAAATAATCCATCACTTTTTTGCTTGCTAAATAATTATTTATCCTCACGGTATGACTTTCTAGGACATTATAATATTTATTTAAATATACAAATGGAATTGTAGCAAATTTCAAATAGGAAATAACATCTTCATTGTATATTTCTGATAATAATATAATAGCAGCAACTTGCTTTTGCAATAATAGTTGGGTAAATTTCTCTTCTGCTTCTTTATCACCATAGGTGCTGCATAGTAGGATGTCATAATTATACATATGTCCTAATTCCTCTATCCCTCTGACTATTTGCGCAACATATGAACTCCCAATATCGTCAACAATAACGCCAATTATGTTAGATTTTTTTGTGACGAGGCTTCTTGCTATTTCATTTGGTCTATATCCTAGTTCATCAATTGCTTTTATAACCTTTCTCCTTGCTTCAGGGCTTACAGGCTTAGACTCGTTAATTACCCTTGAAACAGTTGAAATTGACACCCCAGCTTTTTTGGCAACATCTTTTATTGTGACAGCCATTTACCCACCTCATTTCATATTTAATTTATCAATATATTCCCAGAGAAAATCCCGCTTATTAAGTCCACATAATATATATCTTGCTCACCAAATTCTTTGTTTTTTAAAGATGTTTCAAGATATGCTACTGCTTTAACTTCATCTTTTATGATTATTGGCACGGATAGTATTGAATATATTTTTTTATCAAATTTTATATTATTTGCGTAATCTTTATTCCAGTCAATAAAACATTCAGGCATTTTATTTAATCTTACCCTATTAACTATTTCTTCGTCAATTGCAAGATTTCTTTCTGCATTATTGTTTTCTTTATACTTAGCATATTTTTTTATATCATCATCTTTAAATAAAACTAAAGAAGCGTAATCTGCATCTGTTCCTAATATTAATTTAGTTAAATATATTGATATTTTTTCTTCTATACTTAAATTGGTTTTATATAGTTTAGATATTTCAATCATATTGACAACACTTTCAAAATCTTGAAGCAAACTTTCAGCATTAAGTTCCAGATTGTAATTTTTAAAATCCTTTATTTCTACCATTTCTTCATTCCAAATAACAACAGAATTCCTCCCTTTTACTTCTTTGGCAAAATATAGAGCTTGATCAGATTTAAAAATCAAATCATCTAGCAAATACCCATTAGTAGGAAAATGAGCTATTCCAATGCTAATTGTAACAGAAATGTCATTTTTAGTATAAACATACTCTTCAATAGACTTTCTCAACTTTTCAGCGACTCTAAAGGCACTACGTGGATCTACGTCCTGAAGTAAAATTAGGAATTCTTCACCACCGTACCTTCCAATTATATCAGTATCTCTAACATTTTTCTTGGAAATGTCTACTATTTTTTTTAAGACTTCATCACCAAATTGATGCCCATATGTGTCATTTATATTTTTAAATTTGTCTATATCTACCATGAGTAAAGCAAATTCCATATTTGTATCGTTATATTCTCTTATTAGTTTATCAGCTAATTCCATTACTTTTTCTCTTGTGTAAGCCTTGGTTAATATATCAATATTTGTTTTATTGAATAGTTTTTGATTTTGTATGTTAAGATACAAAATATTTGAAATGCCTTTAATAGTCGAATATCTAGTAAAATCAATCCTATTAAGTTTGCTTCTAGATTCGATATATAGATACCCCAATATTTTCTTTTGCTGAATTTTGGCAGATTTTCTTTTCTCATATTTTATAAATTGTTCTGATAGTCCATCAAACAATGGAATTGAAATTAGAGCTTGTATGTTATTTTCTATATACTGTTCATATGTTGCCTCTGTATTTATGCCTAAATTTTTATTATAAATTACTTCATTGCCTTGTAAAACATAATTTTCTATTATGCCATTTGATTTATCTATGCTTATTTTTGTGTCATAAGATAAATATTCATCCTCTTCTGTATCATCGTTGGCTAATATTTTCACAAAAACTTTTTCTGTATTAGTTATTGCTGAAATATATTTCATGATAAGTGATAAGTTGTTATCGTTCTTGTCTGTAAAAAATGACAATAATAATTCTACCGATGTAAATTTCTTCATGGACTCGCCATTGTAAAAAATCTTGTTAAATATATCATTAGGTAAATCATTTACAAATCTGTTCAGATCATTATCATTCAGTTGCATCGAATAATGATCTAATTCTATGCTAAATTCATTCTTAAAAACTGCTCTTATTGATTCTATTATTTCATTTCGATTGTAACGCTTGTATATAAGCTGTTTTAAATCATTATTTTCTAATCCTTCGGTTGCTTTAGATAAAAAATCTAGCATAAATAATGAAGACTTTAATAAAGTAAAATGATCCTTTAATGTATATGAGAATTTTGCAACAAACATATAGTAAATTATTGTAGGCAATACAAGCTTATTCTTATTCTCAATTATTAGGGTTAATATCTCTGATTGATTTATAGAATTCATGCTTCCAAATTTTTTTAATATCGAATAGTCGTAGTAAAACTTATTAGTTACATTTATTTGATCAATATCTTTGTAATAAGCTAATAGTTCATTGAAAAAATCGAATTCATCAAAATGCAATGCAAAAGATGCAGTTTTAAGAAAAAAATCGGCTTGATCGTATTTGTTCGCTTTTGTTGAAAATTCTTCAATTATATTTAATGCAGATAATTTATCGAATTTTCTATTTACTATAATATCTAAATAGAATTTCCTTACTTTTGCCCTAGAAAATATCTTTAAACTTGAATTTTTAGATCTTCGCATTGCTATATCACAAAACTTAATCGCCAGCTTTAAATCACCAAATTCATAATAAAAAAGAGATAAAAATTCTGAGTAATTGACCAATATTTCTTTATCTAAAATTGGTTGTGCTTTATTCATTTCTCTTAAATCTTCATAAATCTCGTATGCCTTCTTAAATTGCTTTGTATAAAGCATTACAAATCCAGTATTTATCATCACATAAAATAATAAGCTTCTTTCTTTAGTATGTTGACATATTTTAAGAGCTTCACTTAAGTAATGTTCAGCTTTTTCATAGTCTCTAGTTGTAATATATGATTCAGCTAAGTTATTCATAAAATTACCAATTTTATTGTTTAATCTATACTCCTTTAGTATATCAATGCACTTTAGATAATATTCTATTGCTATATCAGTTCGTCCATAATTATCGCCATATTCATTCGCAATATTATTGAGTGGTTTTACTACATCAAAAGGTTTGTCGGAGCTATTAAAATATTCAATACTACGGTTATAGTCTTCAATCGCTTCAATTGAATAACCTTCAGTATATTTGCAAATGCCTCTGAGATTGTATAAGTCTGCTAAATACAATGTTGCATTTCTTTTAATAGCTTCATCTATAGCAAAATTAACAGTTTTGTTTGCAGCCTCGTTTTCTCCAGTACCCATAAAATACACTGATTTTATATAGTAATATCTAATTAAGTTATTGTCATCTATTTTATCTAAATGTGATTCAATATCTTCAAATAATATTGTTGCCATATGGGATTTATCAGTTCTTATATATATTTCTAGTAGAAGTATCTTCAAAATAGCAGAAGTGCCTACTGACATAGCTTTTGATAAATACAATGAGTTGTTTATCTGATCAATTATTTTTTTAGATTCTTTATATTCCCCTCTAATATTATAAATATCAGCAAGAGCAACTAAAATTTCTAATTCTTTAATCACATTTTTGTTTTGAATCATTGAATAGCATAACTCTAATATCTTTATGAATGAATCAGAATATTTATTATTTTCTTCTTTTCTTTTTTCACAAACAAAATTGATTAGTAAATCAAATTGAGATGATGCACTCAGTTGATACATTAACTCCAAAAAATTATAGTTTTTACCGCTATTTTTTTTGTTTACTATTAAATTAGCAATTCTTTGATGATATTCATTCTTTTTATCTTGATCCAAAGCAGCATATAATGCCCACTTTAACTCTTCATCAATGAACTCTATCAATTCTATATTGTCACTTTTTACTAGATATAATATTCTCTTTTTTAATAATGATTCTAGAATTTCGTTTATTTTATTTAAATCATCGTTTACTGCAAATAAATAATCGTTATATATATTCCCATCAACACAAGAGATTAAAGATAACAAATTCAACTCTTCTTCAGATAGGCTATCTAAAACAGTTTTAAACCTTTCTTCAACATTTTTAGGAAATATTAGATCATCATAATCGTCAATTCTTAGTGTCCAGTTTCCAGTATTATTCATATAGATGATATTTGAATCATATAAATACCTCAATAAAATTTCAATATACCTAGGATTTCCTTTAGATTCCTTATATATTTTTTCAGCAAAAGTATATGGGGGATATCCCATTCCAAGTATTTTTTGAACGAATTTTTCTGTATTTTCTTTATCCAAATTATTTAGTTGATATTTAATCATAAATTTATTTTCTATCCAGTAGTCAACATAAGTGTTAAAATCTGCAAATGTAGTTGATTCGCAAGATGAAAACACAAAAAACACTCTTTGTTCCTTGAATCTGACAAGTAGGAAGTCTATTAGTTCCAAAGTTTCTTTTCCAACATTGTCTAAATCATTTATTACAAAATATAGTATTTTGTTTTTATAACGTTTGATGATGAATTCTACTAAAGTAGAAAATAGATTATGTCTCTCATTTGATTTTCCTAAATTATATGTATCTAATCCCTTATCCGTTGAAATTGTTAAAATATTATTTTTATTTGAAAAATCATATAATATATTTTGAGAATCAAGCATTTTGAACATGAAATCATTTAAATTGTTGTTTAATGGATCATAACTTGAAAAATCAAAATAAATAGAATCTCTCAAATTAAGTTTAGCCAACCTAACCCATTCATTTAATAAAATGCTCTTTCCAGTTCCCTTTTTACCGCTATAAATAATTGATTTTTCTTTTAAAATGTTGTCTTTTAAACCAGCATCAATATTATGATACATTTCTAAATAACTTTCCAAACCAACTATTGTGCTATCAAAATTAAGATATCCTCTCTCTCTTTTATAATCAATTACATAATCAATATTAAATATAGATTTTATATTGTTTATTAACTCCAATAAAGAAATATCTCTATATTGAGGATTAGAGTTTGTTAATTTATCAACATAATTTTTTAACACTTGATAGTGCTCATAATTATCTTTCATTAAGTAGAGTAAGTAATTTTTAATTAAGTAGCCCAGCGAATAGTTATCAGACATTGAATCTGCTTTATATTTATTTGAAAAAACTTCAGGTGCAATATATTCGAAGTAATCTTCATATCTATTGAAATTATATTGCAGTTCAATAATGCTTGATATATTTAACAGTTTTACCTCAAATTCATCAGATATAAAAATCATCTCAGGATTTAGTATTTTTATAGAAAAGCCTCTAAAGTGTAAGAAATCTACGATTTCCAATACTTTTATAATTATTTTTGCATAATCATTTATGTCTAATACTTCCAATTTTGATAGTCGCTGCCAATTGCAATATTCAGATGATATTAAATACAATGGTGCGTTTATTGATTTAAGATCAATAGTCTTAACCACATCAAATTCATAAGTTTTTAATAAGTTCTTGTGATTTATACTAATGTATTTAGGAAAATTAACTATATAGTCATCTATTAATGATTTATCTATATGTTTGTTTTTAATCTTGATAAATTTTAGATTATCATTGAACCGAAGAGATTCAGCAATGTATGCTTCATCATTCCTATCTCTCTTATATTTTTCTAAAATACGATAATCATTTATTAAATACATAGGAAAACTCCTTCATAAGCCTTAATTTAGTTCTTCACTCATGCTTTTATATAATTTCTCTAATGCATTCATCAAATTCTCTTTTTCTTCAATACTTAAATCTTCAAGTTTATTGTCTAAGAATTGTACTCTTCTCTCCATAACTTTATTTAATACTTCATTGCCCTTTTCAAGAGTGGTCACCCTCACAACCCTTTTGTCTTTTTCATCACGTGTTCTCTTTACTAATTCACTTTTTTCCATTCTATCAATTAAATCAGTTATAGTACTACATGCAAGATCCATTTTTTGGCTTAGTTCGCTAATAGTCATTCCACCTGAATTTATTAAAATTTGCAAAGCAGTAAACTGAGGTGCTGTCAAATTGTAGTCGTTTAAAATCATTCTTCCGTTTTTTCTTACAATATAATCAATTTTCCTTAAATATTTCTCAATTGCTTCAACATGATCACTTTTCAAATTGCAAACCTCCTTAATTAAACTAAAATCTCTACAGCATTTTGAATTACATCAAATTTAGCTGGTAATTTACCGCCATATTCTCCATCTATATCAATGGTTACATTGTTATCTGAATTTATTTCAATACTTTCAGTTTTAAAATAGATAACTTTAGGGTGTTTTACATGTTCTCCTGTAAAAACACTGAGGAATATATTAGCTAATTCTCCCATTTCAGCTTTTTTTATAATAACAACATCTAGTAGCCCATCTACTATTTCAGCTGTAGGTGCTAATTTTTTAAATCCTCCTATTGATGAACTATTTGATATCAAAAAAAGCAATATATCCTCCTCCAAGACAAATTCAGGTGTTTTAATTTCAACCTTAATTGGTTCTAATCTATCTATCATCAATTCCCTTAATCCTTCTAAATAATAAGCAGTCCTTCCTAAAATTGCTTTTATTTCTGGTTGAGCAGTATGTGCAACGCTTGTTAATAGACCACCAGCCGCAACATTAACAAAATAATTATCTGCTATCCGTCCTACGTCTATGGAAATAACTTTTTTTCGCCTTATTAACTCATAAATTCCAGTAATTGACCTTGGCAATTTTAGATATTTAGCAAAATCGTTTACAGTACCACTGGCGATTATTGTAAAAGGAATTTTCTTTTCACTAAGCATTAAGCCTTTTACAACCTCATTAACTGTTCCGTCTCCTCCACATACTACAATTAAGTCAAATCCAGATTTACAAGTTCTCATTGTTTCATTTACTGCATCATCTTTCCCTTTAGTATAGTATTTCCCGACAACATATCCATCATTTAACAATTTCTTTATTAAAGAATCTATTTTTCTATCCATTAATTGTCTTCCTGATGATGGATTAATAATAAACTTAATTCTTTCCATTATTATTCTCCTGTCTTAATATGCATATGAAAAAAATGTATTTAATTTATATTGTTAGTATATCAATTTTTTTACAATTAGCAATAAAATATTTAAAAAAACCTCCAAGTAAGCAATTTAAGTAATAATTTAATTGCTTACTTTGGAAGCATCTGACAAAAAATGGTTATTTTTTAAAAACAGATTTTATAACATCAAGAATCTCTTTTAATATCTCAACATATAAAGTCACATCTTTTAAAGTGTCCGATATACCAACAGTAGTATCGACAATTGAATCTACAACGACGTCAACAGTATCACCAATTTTTCTAGTTGTACCATCAATTACATTTGTCACGTTATCGACTTTACTTGTTATATCATTAACATTTTTAACTACATCAGTTAAATCATCTTTTACATTAAAAATAATCTCATCTACTTTTTGAGTTATGTTTTCAACATTATCAGTAATCTCAGGTAATTTTTTAAGGGCTGAATCTAATTCTTTAGAATTTGATTCTACTATACTGGTAGCATCTTTGACTATCTTATATACTTTGTTTAGTATTGCAATAATATATCCCAAGACACCTATCCCAAGCAAGAATAGTATTAACTGGAGAAGATCTCTTAGGGTAAAAGTAATATTCATACCCATCCTCTCCCTTTATTCTTTTATTATCTTTTCTATATTCTTTTTCTTTTCTTCAACAATTTCTTTAGTATCATCTACTGATTCCTTAACTTCTTCCTTTATTTCTTCTGATTTAGCATTGATTTTTTCTGCTTTCTTTTCTACTTTAGTTTTCTCTTCTTCTATTTTATCTTTTGTTTCTTCTACATTCTTTTGAAGACTTGATTTTATTTTCTCGTATTTCTCTTTAGTCAAATCAATTCCTTCCTCTACTTTTTCCTTAACATTTTCAACTACTTCCTTACTTGTATTTGCTATATCCTCTCTTGTTTCCTTTCCAGATTTTGGTGCAAATAACAAGCCAGCAACGGCACCAAGCGCAGTTCCAATAGCTGTACCAACAGCAATATTTTTAGCTGTTTCTTTCTTTTTTTCTCTTTCTACTTGTTTTTTCTTTTCTTCAATAATCTTATTCAATTTCATTTATTTTACCTCCTTTAGAATTTCTAAATAATTGATACCCATTTGAACGCTATATAATCAAACTTATGTATTTGACTGATAATCATATGATATCATATTGTTTGTATTTTTAACAACTATAGTGTAAAATTATTATGTAATAAAAATGAGGAGGATTCATATGCTTGATTTTCATATACATAGCGATTTCTCAGTTGATTCTAAAGAGTCCCTTGACAATATCGCAAAAAAGGCTATTGAAAGAAATTTAAAGTATATATGCATCACAGATCACGTTGACTTTGAATCATCAATTGATGGTGCTGACATTATGTTTAGGCCAGATGATTATTTTAGAGATTTAAGAAAATTTAAACACAAATATAAAAATGACTTGGAAATACTAATAGGCGTAGAAATAGGCATACAACCAAATCTATACAATAGATATGATGAATTTATTAATAATTATCCTTTTGATTTCGTAATTATGTCTATTCATTCTATTGAAGGCAAAGATATCTTTAATAGTTGGAATTCTGAAAATGCTGACTCGCATTTACTAGTTGAAAAATATTATGATCAAATGTTAGAGTGTGTTACAAATTTCAATAACTATGATACTCTAGGGCACATAGATTTCATTGATAGGTATTTCAATATCCAAGATATTTACGACAATTCTAACATAATAAATGATAAGATAAGTAAAATATTGAATGTGCTAATACAAAATAACAAAGGATTGGAGATCAATTCTGCTTCTTTAAGGTATAATCTAGAATTTGTTCATCCAAAGCCTTCAATATTGAGTTTGTATAGAAAATATGGAGGAGAAATAATAACCTTTGGATCAGATTCACACGTTTGCGAATATGTTGGATATGAATATAAAACTGCAGAAAAAACATTAAAAAATTTGGGATTTAAGCATATATATTATTATAAACAACGAAAGAAATACCCTGTAAACATATAATAATAAAAATCCGCAGTGCCGTCTTCTTTATTAATTCACACCCGCACTGCTGCAGGTGGGTACCCTGTTGATGTTTTCTAACTACCTAGCTTACTAGGCTTGTTATCAAACAGCAAACAATCGGGTTCCCATATAAAATATGTCGGTTGAATTATATAAGAATAACGCACACTGCAGATTTTTAATTTAAAATCTCATCTTTAGTTTTATTATAATACTTTTATTCCTAATTTTCAATAAAAACCGATTTATACTGCTTTAATAATAATTTCATGTCATCTGGAAGTTCAGTACCTATTTTAATTTTATTTTTTGTCCTGATTTGATAAAATATTAAGCTGCTAGCATGTAGAGCCTGTCTATTTATAAAAGCATTTTTCTGATGATACAACGTATCTCCAATTATTGGGTGACCTATAAAATCCAGATGAACTCTAATCTGATGAGTTCTACCTGTAAATGTCTTTACTTTTAATAGAGTGATATCATCTAATCTTTCTAACACTTTATAATAAGTTTTTGCATAATCACCATCTTCTCTTGTTTCTCGTCCGTAACTATCAAGCTTCTGAGCTATTGGCTGTTCAATTGTCCCTTCATCAGATCCGACTATTCCTTGTACTATTGCATAATAATATTTTTCTAATCTGCCATCTTCTAATTGCAAAGCCATTTGCTGATGTGCAAATTGATTTTTAGCGAATATGACTAATCCAGATGTATCGCGATCTAATCTATTGACAATGCGAATTTTTCTTTTTAGATTATTTTGTTTAAAGTAGAAGGCAATACCATTAGATAAAGTATTATCGGGATAATTTTTAGTTGGATGAACTAAAATAAACGGAGGCTTATTTACTACAATTAAATCCTCATCTTCGTAAACTATATCTAAATCCATTTTTTGTGGTTCTATATCAGATATCTCATCATCAAAGACAATAGTTACAACATCATTTTGTTTTACAATAAAATCCTTGGTTAATGGTTTACCATTGATATATATTCTCTTATTTTGATACAAATTTCTATAGAGTCTATTTGATATATAGTTTCTTAACAAAAAATCTTTTATTTCCATTTCGTTTTCTTTGTTTATAAATGTTATTTGATTACTATTTGAAAGCATCACTTACTCCTAACTAATATTTATAAATAATATTAAATATGTTACAATCATTATAGCAAGTTTATGTAAAAAAATAAAGGGCGGGATAGCTTTGAATGAAAGAATAGTAAACATACTCTCGAATAAAAATTATGAATCGATTAAGACTTCTGAACTGTTGATTGAAAAACTAAAATTCTATGGTTTTAAACCATCTATTGATTATAATGAAAATGCGGAATTAAATATTTGTATCGGTGGTGACGGCGCTTTCTTAAGATCTGTCCATAATCATAGATTCCCAAGTATCCCTTTTGTTGGTATAAATACTGGACACTTAGGCTTTTTTCAAGAAATAGTACCAGAAAAAATAGATACATTTATACAAAGGTACATCAACAATGATTACACTGTAGATAAGATATATCTTGTAAATGCTTCTATTTGTACGACTGAGAAGTGTTATTATCAAACAGCTATTAATGAGATTGTAATAAAAGGAATACGTTCTAAGATAATTCATCTTGATGTTTCGATTGACAATAATCATCTTGAAAAGTTTAGCGGTGATGGTTTAATTATCTCAACACCTGTAGGCAGCACTGCTTATAATTACTCAGTCGGTGGAAGTATTGTATATCCAAGTATAAAAGCACTCCAAATAACTCCTCTTGCACCAATTATCTCTAATGCTTACAGAAGTTTACCTAATAGTGCAATAATTCCAGGTGATTCTGTCATAGAAATAAAACCTGAGCGAAGATATATGAATTCTATACTTGTCATCAATGATGGATTTGAATATAAATATAATGACATCGTTACAGTTGATCTAACAATGTCAAAAAAAACCATATCAAAATTGAATTTCAGTAAAGATATGTATTGGGAAAACTTAAAGAGCAAATTTCTATAAAATAAAATGCTTCCTAAAACACTGAAAATGTTTAATGGAAGCATTTTATAAATATCACTCAATTATATCAATTTATCAAATGACTCTACTAAATCTTTAAATATGTTCAAAGCTTTTTCAATTGGTTCTACCAATGTCATGTCTACTCCAGCTTTTTTCAACACATTAATCGGATAATCCGAAGAACCACTTCTTAAAAATTCTAAATATTTTTCTAAACTTCCCTCTTCTTTATTTTTTATATTTGTGGCTAGCGTAACTGCTGCACAAAATCCAGTAGCATATTGATATACATAAAAATTATAATAAAAATGTGGTATTCTAGCCCATTCTACAGCAATTAAATCATCTATTACTATCTCACTACCGTAGTATAATTTATTTAGTTCTTTGTAGGTATTACTTAAATAATCTGCTGTAATTGCATTGTCATTCTCAACATATTCATATATTTTCTTTTCAAATTCAGCAAACATTGCCTGTCTAAACACAGTAGTTCTAAAACTTTCAATATAGTGGTTAATCAAATATGCTTTTTCTTCCTTTGTTGACGATTTATCTATTAGATTAAGCAATAACAATATTTCATTAACTGTAGAAGCTACTTCAGCTACAAAAATACTATAACTGCCATTAATGTATGGCTGGTGCTTTCTAGTGTAATAACTATGCATAGAATGACCCATTTCATGAGCAATCGTGAAAACATCGTCTAATCTCTCATGATAGTTAAGTAGAATATATGGTTTTGTATCATACGAACCTCCAGAATAAGCTCCTGACCTTTTACCCTTATTCTCGAAAACATCAATCCAACCTTCATTAAAAGCATTTTCTACAATGCTAATATATTCCTCTCCTAAAGGCATAAGCCCTTCTAACACCATCTTTTTCCCAGTCTCGTAATCTATATTGGGATATACATCTTTTAC
The DNA here is from genome assembly GCF_059568515.1 of Soehngenia saccharolytica DSM 12858. Classification (NCBI taxonomy): domain Bacteria; kingdom Bacillati; phylum Bacillota; class Tissierellia; order Tissierellales; family Tissierellaceae; genus Soehngenia; species Soehngenia saccharolytica. Next base: position 16,483 of record NZ_JCANTN010000017.1, read on the forward strand.
TATAGGAGTATATAGGTCATACATATGAATTTCATCTAACTGCATTGCGCTCTTTCTAATGCTAATATATTTATGTAATGTATCTAAGTTTTCATGAATGCAATTTAATAAATTATCATAAACTACAGTTTCTACATTGTTTTCTGAAAGACTTGCTTCAATAGCAGAATTGTATTTTCTAATTTTTGCTGTAATGGTATTCTTTTTTATATTACCATTTAATGTTGAAGCCAAAGTGTTTTTATATTGAAAAAATACTTTATAAAATTCATTAAAAACTATTTGTCGAAACTCTCTGTCGTCATTTTCTAATAATTGTATAAAATTTCCCTGTGTTATTTCAATCTCATTTCCATCTTTTTTTACACTTGGAAAACTTAAGTCAGCCCCATTAAATATAGAGTATATATTTTCTGGTGCCATTAAGACTTCGCTGTATTGAGCGATTATTGATTCTTCTTTATCAGATAAAACATGATTTTTATTTCTTATAATGTCTTCAAAGAAATGAGTGTATTTATTTAACCTAATATCTTGATTGAGTAATGATCTCAAGTAACTGTCGTTCTCTCTTAGTAATTCAGGTATAAAAAACGACAAGACATCAAGTGATTTTGAATAAATGGCTAGGGCTCTATCAAATAATGCTAAAGATTCATTTATCCTGGTATCTTGATCAAATAGCATACTTGCGAATGAGTATATTTTCTCAGATAACCTTAGGATATCATCTTTTAATTCCAAACCTTTTATTAGATTATTTGTGTCAATAGTTAATTTGCCTTTCAATTTGGATATTTCTTCCCATTTTCTTTCTAGTATACTTATATCGTTCTCTAATTCATGATTATCCTTATAGATATCATCTAGCCTCCACTTGTATGTGTCAGGTATTTCATTTCTTTCTTTAATATTCATAATAAAACCTCCTATTTTATATTATTTAGTCCAAACTTAATTAATTCTTTTGCTATTGGAGCTGCTTTAGATCCACCTGTTGACCCTTCTTCTTCTAATAGGACAACTATTGCTATTTTTGGATCTTCGGCAGGAGCAAATCCAACAAACCAAGCATGATTCTTCCCTGATGAATTTTCTGCAGTGCCAGTCTTTCCAGCCACTGCAATATTGCTGATTTTAGCTTGTGTACCTGTCCCATTTTCAACAACTTCAACCATCATATTTTTTATTTGGTTTATTTTATCGTGACTTCCTATGTTTGATAGAATCTCTGTGGTATTAGATTTCACTAAAATACCATCATGAGTCAATATCTTTGAAACTAGATATGGCTTAACCATATTCCCATCATTTGCAATACTTGATGCAACTAAAAGCATTTCTAGTGGGGTTGCTAAAATTTTGCCTTGCCCTATTCCAGAAGCAGCAAGTTCAGTATTGTCCATTTTATCTGACGGAAAAGATGATTTTTTAATATCCAAATCAAAATCAAAATTTTTATTAAAATAGAATTTTTCCGAAGTTTGCAATAAATTTGCTTGACCTAGCTTGACAGCCGTTTCAGCAAAAAACGTATTACAGGATACTCTAAATGCTTTGTTCAAATCCATATTTCCATGACTTTTGCTGTCATAATCTCTAATGGTATACCCATTTATTGTAATACTTCCACTACATACAAAATCTTCATTTGTGATATTGTTTTGAAGTGATGATAAAGTAGTAATTATTTTAAAAGTAGAACCAGGAGGATATAAGCCTTGTGTAGCTCTATTCAATAGTGGGCTATTGGTATCATCTATTATGCTAGCCCAATCATCCTTTAACGCATTTACATTAAAATCTGGCATACTTATCATAGAATATATTTCGCCTGTTTTTGGATTCATTGTAATAATACTACCTTTTTTTCCTAACAATAATTCCCTTGTTTTTAATTGCATATCATGATCTATTGTAAGTACAATATCATTGCCTATACCCTCAGCGTTAAATAGGTCCTTTATTGCATTAATATCGAAAATATTACCATCATCAATCAAATATGAATTATAGGTCTTTTCTAATCCAGATTTCCCGTATTCTCGTGAGCTATATCCTATTATGTGGCTGTATAAATGATCATATTTATATATCCGTTCTATATTGCCCGTTTCATCCTTTTCCGAATAGACTAAAGTCTTATTGTTCCTATCATAAAAACTTCCCCTTAATACTTTTTCTTCGTTAGCCCATAATCTTTTATTGTATGGATTTTGCTTAATTTTTTCAGCTTGAAATATCTGAAAATAGCTTAAATATAAAACCAATGTTATATTCAATAATACCATTATAGATAAAACTCTTAATATCTTTTTTCTTTCAATTTCATTCATCACTAGGACCTCCATGATTATACTTTTCAGAAGTTCCTTGCAATATCCCTAATGCAATAAAGCTAGTCAATATTGAGGTGCCTCCATATGAGATAAAAGGAAGGGTTAGTCCTGTAAGTGGTATTAATTTGATTACACCACCTATGATTATAAATGTTTGGATTCCAAATAATAGGCTAATCCCGATTGATATGATTCTGTAAAAAACATCGTTTTGTTTTAAAGCTATCTTAAACCCTCTATAAACAAATATTAGATACAACATAATTATTGCAATTCCGGTAAATATCCCCATTTCTTCAATTATAGCTGAAAATATGAAGTCATTATATGCTAAGGGAATAAAATTAGGTTGTCCTCTTCCAATGCCAGTACCAAAAAACCCACCCTCAGAAATTGCAAACAAAGACTGAGTTATCTGATATCCAATTGTATCTATATATTTCCAGGGATCTAGCCATGTTAAAAATCTTATCTTCACATGATCGAATAGAAAATACCCCATTGTTCCTCCAAATGCAAATAGCATCAAATTCAATAGAGTGTATTTAGAATTCTCAGTATAGATATATTGAATTCCAATAAATATAGCAAAAAAAACTAGTGACGCTCCTAGATTTCGTTGCACAAATAAAATTGCTATAAATGAATAAACAATGGCCATTGTTATAATCTCTTTGTATTTACTTATTCTAGGACTCGACAAATAAGTTCTGTCCGAATAAATACAAGCTAATATGAAAACAAGTATAATTTTTATGAGTTCTGAAGGTTGAAAAGATATGCCTCCAATGCTAAGCCATCTAATAGAGCCATGTGTTCTAAATCCATATACAAGTGTTGCAAAAAAAAGTATATAGCTTGATATTAAATATAAATTAAAGTGTTTACTCCAATTATCATATAATTTAAAAATTAGATAAGTAATAAAAAAGCTAATAATTCCGACATATAACCATATTAATTGTTTTAAACCCAAGTTCTGATCAATTCGATAAATCATTATAACACCTATAGACATTAACATACATATAATCAAAAATATGTAGTGATCACCTTTTGAGAGTTTAAAAAGCAATATATTAGAAACATAGACTAACACTATTAAGCCTAAAGAGAGATATATAGTGTTTTTATCAAAATTTGGCCAATTATATAAAAAAATTAATGATAGTGAGATTAGTTCAAAAATAAATAATAAATTTCTTGTTACTTTAAAATTCATTTTTTTCATCTTTTTCTCCTACTCTTGATTTATAAACATAAACTCAATGTTACCTACCTTGATAATATCTCCATATGTCAGTTTCTTTACATCGATTATTCTCTCGCCATTTACATAAGTCCCATTTGAGCTGTTTAAATCTTCAATAAAATATTCATTTTCATCTTTTACTATTCTGAAATGGTGTTTTGAAATGTATGGATCTTTTAAAACTATATCGTTATCATTGTTCCTACCCAATGAAATTTCTTCCTCAATCGAATAGCTGTCATTTAATTTATATGGTAAATCATCCAATCTGTTTAATAATTTCAAGTAAGCACCTTTGAAATTTTCGTGTTTTGACAACGAATTTATGTCGAGATAAATCATCCTGATAATCAAAAAAATAAACATATAAATAATAAATACAAAAATATACTTAGCTAGTATGGATATTATATTAAACATTTTCATCACCATCTTTAATGTTACCACAGTTTATAAATAAATGGAATTCTTTAACTTTATATTTATTTGTTCACTTTTTTCTGATATCATATACACGAGGTGATAAAATGAGAAAATTGACTCGTTCTAAGAAAGATAGAGTTTTTTTTGGGGTGTGCGGTGGATTAGCCGAATACTTTAACATCAATTCAACGATTGTTAGATTGGCATTCATAGTATTATCTTTAATATCCTTTGGGGCTATGGTGATAGCCTATATCATTTGTGCTATTATCATTCCAGAAAGTAATGAATTTGTTGAAGCTAATACGGGCACAAATTATGAATATAATAATTCTATGAAATACTTAGGCATCGCTCTAGTAATTATTGGATTATTGTTGCTTGCTAAGATATTATCGTATGAGTTTGGATATGTATTTTTAAATGTTAAAAAACTATGGCCAATACTATTAGTACTAATAGGTATGTATTTAGTTATTAAAAAGGACTCTGCTGATTAAAATGAAAGTAATTAAAGATTTAAAACAAGAAGACAATAAGAAATACATAATCTTTGATAATGAAGAACAAATAGTGATAAAAAATGATGAATGCATTGAGAATAAATGTAATACAAGTACAGTAGAAAATAATGTTATTTATAAAAAAGCATATGAAATAGCACTACGATATTTATCCTATAGAGACAGAACCGTTTTAGAAGTTAAAAATTATCTTATAAAGAAAAATTATGATAATTCAGTTGTAGAAGTAGTCATTCAAAAACTAATAGATAATGAATTTCTAGATGATTATGAGTATGCAAAAAAATACATTTCATATAAATCTTCTAACAATAACTGGGGTGAATATAAAATATCTTATGAGTTAAGGAAAAAAGGGATTGCTGAATCAATAATTCAGGATATACTTAATAGCTATTCAGACTATGATTATGAAAAACTGTGCAATTTAGTAAAATCAAAATTCATTAATGAATATGCTGTTGATAGATATAAAGCAACTGCCAAGGCTATTGCTTTTTTACAAAGAAAAGGCCATAATTATGAGGTGTCAAAGAAAATTGTAGATTTCGCTTTTTCTAATGAGGAGAATCAATAAAATGTATTATGTATATATTGGCTTATGCTCTGATGGTTCCTTATACACTGGATTTACTAACAACCTTGAAGAGAGGTTCAAAACCCACAACTCAGGTAAAGGTGCAAAGTACACGAGAAGTAGACTGCCAATTAAACTTGTATATTACGAATCATTCGATAATAAATCTATAGCTCTAAAAAGAGAGATTGAAATAAAATCATTGTCACATAAAGAAAAGATGCATCTAATAAATAAGTCATAAGTTGATCAACCTATGACTTATTTATTAGGCACTTATTCGGTAGCTTTCTCTTTTTTCTTAGAGTTCTTGATTCTCTTATTGCTTTTCTTTATAACTGACAACAATTTAGCAAATACTATGCCACATAAGCCTGCAGTTAAAAGTACAATTGTCATTTCCAATTTTGCTAAATTAAATGGGCTCATCAAGTCCCCTATATTTAATATCAGAATTATTAGACCTGCAATTAAAGAAATTATACCTGGCAAATAATTTAAAGTTTTATTTTTCTTGTAAATATAGTTGATAGTTAAAATTAATACTATAATAATCAAAAGAACAATAAATAAGACATTTGCATCTCCTAAATAATCTTTAAGTCCAGAAAAGGCATCTGATATTTTTAATAAAAATGATTTGACTTTTGCCATAAATCTATCCTTTCTATTACTATTTTTGTACTTCCACTTCACTTGCTCCTTGTTCTATTAATATTTTTTGCCATATGTTAGGATACCTTCCAGTTGCCCACTCAGACATTATTATAGTAAACTCTTTTTCCAAAGGAATGCTTGCTATTGGGATCCTATTGATATCATCTTCATCTATCAAATATATAACAAGTTTATCTTGAGTTACTGTTACAATAAAGTCATTATTTGGAGATGAAAAAACATCTACTACGTTTGGTACATTTAGCTTTATTATCTCATATGGGATTGCAAGATTATCATAGCTTACCATATCTTTAGGCGGCAGAGCTTTAATGCTGAAATCGCTGTAAAATTCTTCTCCGTTCTCTTTGTAATTCACTCTGCCTTTAAGTGTCCAGTAGCCGTTTCTCCTAACAAGACCGAAATTTTCTTCATTGAGTGCCACATCTTTTTCTAAATTAGTTACATTTCTAGCGCCATCATTGAACAAAACAGTGCCATTCTCACCAATCAAATCAGAAAGCTTTATTGGTTTTTCTTCCGAAAGATTATCGATAGCATAAACTTGTAGAGTTTTTCTATCATCCCTTTCTATATCAATGTTTTCAACCGAAACATAATCATTCCCGATAAACAATATATTCTTTAGAATCGAAGGTATTTTTTTCACTTTATTGGTTGCAGTCAGATAATTTTCATTAGCACTAATACTAGTGTAGGCTGTTTCACTATTACCATAATCCTTTGTAACGATTGGACTTGCCTCTATTTTATCATATATGCTTTCATTAGCATATACTCTATTTTGTTCTATTGCCCAAAAACCATTCTTCCTGGGCACTAATATTTTATCAACTCTATATACTCCCGATAATTGTTTGTTTTGCATATTTATCCAAATAGTTTCGTAGTCCCAATCTAAAATTTTTTTATCTTCATCTAATTTTTGAGTTTTTATCCCTAATAAAATTCCTGAACTATATTCATCTGGTTTCGAGCTTTCTAGTGGCATATTAATTGCCTTTTCAATTTCGATATACCTTTCAATTTCATCAAGTGAAACTTCATTATCTATTAGGTCCAATTTATAAAATGCATCATCAAAATAGTATAACATTTTATCATCGCTGAGTTTAATAAACTCAGCAAAGTAATTCTCATCTTTGACTATAGTTATTATTTTTACCTCTTGATCAGTAAGTCCTAAATTCTCATTTGTTAATTTAAATCTATAAAGTAAGTATTCTCTTAAATCAACTGTTTTAATATTATATTTTGGTTTATCAGCATAATCACTAACTAGTAAAATAGCATCCTTATGAAAAAAACATTCCTTACCAATATATTCATCATCATAGTCTATTGTAGTGTCATACCTAAACAATACTTCTGTAATTTCCCATTTTCCAATGATTGGAGGTTTTTCGTTGTTAGGAGACTCAATAATTTCAACATTATCGATTTTAAGAGCACTACATCCAACAAGTAGAAACAATGAAAACATTAACAACAATATTTTTATATTTTTCATTGTATTTCCTCCTCTTTCAAAAAACCAACAATTACTGTTGTGCCTTTCATTTCCTCAGAATAAATTTCAAAAATACCATTATGGAGCTTCATTATTTCATCACAAATTGACAAACCAATACCGCTGTGTGAGTTAGTATTGTTTCCTTTGTAAAATCTTTCCTTGATGTGAGGTAAATCTTCTTTTGATATTCCAGGCCCATTATCAGCAATTTTAATGTATACATATTTAGCATCTTCATATAGTATAAAATCAACGACGCCTTTACCAGTAAACTTAAAAGCGTTATCTAAAATATTGATTAGCACTTGTTTAATTCTATTTATGTCACCAACAATATATATCTTCTCTTCTGGAATTGATATGTTGAATTCAATATTATTGTTAATAGCTCTAGGCATCAATTGATTTGCAACTAGTTTTGCCAATTGATTTATATCAATTACTTCTTTAACTAAATAAATTCTACCTGATGTAAATCGTGAAAAGTCTAGCAATTCATCAACCATATTTGTCAACCTATCGCTTTCAGTTTCAATTATTTCTAGACCATCTTGTAAAAGTTTTCTATCTAAGTTATCATAAGATTTTAAAGTAATTGCCCATCCTTTTATTGATGTAAGAGGAGTTTTTAATTCATGCGTTACTGATGATATAAAATCATCTTTAATTCTTTCTCTTCTAGTAACCTCCTCAGCCATGTAATTTAATGTTAATGACAGTTTGTCTATTTCAGAATCTTTGTATTCTTTGCTTCTTACTTTGAATTGTGCATCTGCCATTTTCTCAGCTACTTGAGTCAATTCCTTAATTGGTTTTACAATTGACTTTGCCAATAAATAACTGATAAGTCCTGATATTACAACAACCGCAAAGCCCAACCATATTAATAGTTTTGAAATTTGAATAACCATGTCATTAGCTATCTTTAGACTTGTAGTAAATCTCATTATACCAACTGGTTTGTTTTGCTTTAGCAATGGCATAGAGACTGACATTACAGGATCTTTCGTATATGTAACTTCACCTATTTTAGTTGCTTTTCCTACTGACAATGCCTTTTTAACTTCTTCAGAATCAATATTTTTTTCGTGATCCACTCCTAATGAATCCATCAAAACTTTACCGTTAGTATCTAATATTTGAACTTGTGCTTTTGTATGCAGCCAAAATACATCTACATCATCTATAATGATATCCGAAAGGTCAGAAGAAGAAAAATAACGTTCGAAAAAAGTAGTTGATAACTCTAATTGGTTAGTTAAAATTGTCTCTACATTGTTATAAAAATATTCCTTGACTCCTTTAATCAAACTTATTTCAATTATTAACACTGTTAGTATGATTATTATCATGAAATTTTTAATTAATCTACTTTTTATGCTTTTTTTCATAATTAGACTAGTCCTCTTCTCTCCACCTATACCCTACTCCCCAAATAGTTTCGATATACTTTGGTTTGCTTGGATCTTCTTCTATTTTTGATCTTAATCGTCTTATATTCACATCAACAACTTTTCCATCCCCAGAAAAATCTACTCCCCAAATTATGTCTAATATTTTGTCTCTGTCAAACGCTTTACCAGGGTTCGACATAAATAGATCAATTATTGCAAATTCAGTTCTTGTTAACTCTATTTTTTCATTGTTCTTATAGAATTCTCTAGAAGCCATATCAAGTCTAAATGGTCCAAGCTCTAAAATGTTCTGATTATCTTTATCGAAATCAAGTCTTCTTATTAATGACTTAATCCTCAAGATTAATTCCACAGGATTAAAAGGTTTAGTCATGTAGTCATCAGAACCATACTCTAATCCCATGATTTTATCAGTATCCTGACTTTTAGCTGTCAACATAATAATCCCCATCTTAGGATACTTATTTCTCAATTCTTTTAGTACATCGAAGCCGTCAATTCCGGGCAACATCACATCCAATACTGCAATGTCAACGTGTTCTTCTTGTGCTTTTATCAAAGCTTCTTCTCCCGATGAAGCTTCATGTACAATATATCCTTCCCTATCCAAATTTATTTTTATAAATTTTCTTATTGGCTCTTCATCTTCAACTATCATGATATTTATTCTCATAATGTCCCCCATTATTTTTCATCTAAAGCTTTTAAAGTATATCCTTCGTTTATCAAAGTTTCAATTATATAAGGAAGAACTTCCACAGTTGTTTCCTTTGCATTTGTATCATGCATCAAAATGATTATATTTTTTTTATTTTTGTGTGTTTCTTTAAACCTCTTAATTAGGTATTCTCTTGATGGATTTGATTTTTCAGCATCACCATTTAATGCATTCCAATCGACAACATCATAACCTCTTGATAATGCTTCATTTTTGATTTCTAACTTTCTATTTCCTGAAGATCCACCAGGGAAACGTAAAAGCTTTGTATAAAAGTCATCTCCTAATATACTCTTTAGTACAGATTCACATTTTTCAATATCAGAAAAAAATTTTTCTGTACCACTATAAATATATTTGTAATTATGTGAGTAGCCATGGTTCCCGATACTATGGCCGCTTTCATGAATAAATTTAAGAGTTTCAGGATTTTTTTCAGCCATGCTGCCTAACACAAAAAAAGTAGCCTTTACGTTATATTTATCTAGTATCTCTAGTATTTCTTTAGTGCTTTTATCTGAAGGTCCATCATCAAAAGTCAAATAGGCGTTTTTTGTAGATTTTATATTTTTAGCTTTTAATTTTTTATTTTCTTCCTCAATTTTCAAATAATAATCCCTAATTATAATTTCTTGTTTATTCTCTGCAATATTGTATTCCTTTATATGCTTTTCATTTTTTATCTCTTCCTCAATGAAATTATCATAGTAGTAATTAGACAATAGCGAATATACATCGATTGATTGTGCTAAAGCTTTACTTTCATTATCCTTAATTTTACCACTAAATAATATTATTAATAATATAATTAAAATTATAAATATAAGCCTAAATATTCGCTTCATATAAATCCCTCCGTTATGTGTATTATACACGTAGCAGGGTTAGATGTTGTTACAAAAGTATTACAACATCTATGCTTTTGAAAATTGGTAAGTATAAAGATTAAAATATACACCTTTTAAAGCTAATAATTCTTCATGAGTGCCAATTTCTTTAATACCATCATCTGTCAATACGATTATTGTATCAGCATTTTTTATCGTAGAGAGTCTATGTGCAATAATCAAAGTAGTCCTACCTTTTGATAATTCTTTAAAAGATTCCTGAATTAGCATTTCTGTTTCAGTATCAAGTGATGATGTAGCTTCATCTAAAATCAATATTGGTGGATTTTTTAAAAACAACCTTGCAATGGAAATTCTCTGTTTTTGTCCACCTGATAATTTAATTCCTTTTTCTCCAATATAAGTTTCGTAATTAAAAGGCAGGCTCTCAATGAATTCATGAATTTTAGCTTTTTTCGCAGCTTCTATAATATCTGCTTCTGTTGAATTGGGATTTCCATATTGAATATTTTCTCTAATAGTGCCAGTAAATAAGAATACGTCCTGTTGGACAATACCTATATTCTGCCTTAAAGATTTTAATGTATAATCTCTAATATCCACTCCATCGATCATGATTTTTCCCTCTGTCACTTCATAAAATCTTGGAATTAAATGGCAAAGAGTAGTTTTTCCAACACCAGATGGGCCAACTATTGCAACAGTCTTCCCTCTAGTTACATAAAAATTGATATTATCTAGAACTTTTTTACTACCATTATTATAACTAAATGAAACATCTTTAAAAAAGATATCGCCTTTAATATCTTTAGCTTCAATTGCATTGGGATTATCAATTATATTTGGGCTTATATTCATTACTTCCATAAATCTCTCAAAACCAGTCATTCCATCTTGATACTGTTGTGTAAACTCAGTTAATCTCCTTATCGGTTGCATGAAAAAATTGACATATAATGTATAAGCAAATAAGTCTCCCAAGTCTATTATATTCAGATATACAAAATATCCTCCGATAGAAATAACTAATAAATTCAATATGCTTGACATTAAGTTTATCCCAGAAGTAAATTCTGCCATTACCTTGTATGAATTCTTTCTTGCATCTGAAAACGCTTCATTGCCTTCGTTGAATTTTTCTATTTCATATTCTTCATTTGTAAAAGCTTTTGCAACTCTTATGCCAGAGATACTGTTTTCTAATTGAGCATTCACGTCCGCTATTTTCTTCCTTACTTCTCTAAATGATGACTCCATCTTATTCCTTTTTTTAATAGAATATAAAAGCATCAATGGAATAAAACTAAATATTATTAGTGTTAAACGCCATTCTATTTGTAATAGTATAATAAATGATCCAACTAACATTACCAAAGATATAAATAAATCCTCTGGTCCATGATGAGCCAATTCAGTTATATCTCTTAAGTCATTGACAATTCTAGACATTATGTGCCCAGTCTTATTATTATCGTAATAACTAAAAGGCAAAGTCTGTAAATGAACAAATATATCTTTTCTCATGTCACGTTCAATTCTAACACCTAAAATATGACCATAATACGCTATGATGTATTGACTGATATATCGTAGAAAAATGATTAAAAGCATTATAATTGTCGAATTTAACAGTATTCTCATATTTCCTTCTGGGATTACTTCATTAATCAGCCTTCGAGTAAATATTGGGAAAACCAAGTCAAATACAGATAATAATAATGCAAAAAACATATCAATTGCAAATAGTTTCTTGTGCGGTTTATAATAAGAAATAAATCTCTTCAGCATATTTACCTCCAAAGTTTGTAATATGTATTTATTTAGATACACTAATATTATATAATATAAATAAATTAATTAATACTAGAATATCGAGGTGTAAAATGTTTATAGCTTTAGTATTTGTATGTGTATTCATTATTCAGTTCATCATAGCTCTGGAAATGAATTTTATCGGTCCGTTAGCTCCATTTCTTTCAAGCTTTTTTGGCATAAAGGGTTCAAATGTTATACTATTAAACTTAGGGTATTCATTATCTGGTATGTTTGTTCCTATTATCGGATATTTATCTGATAAATATGGTAAAAAGAGATTTATTTTGTCTGGTTTAATGTTTTTCATATTAGGAAGTGTCATATGCGGTTTTTCAAGCAATGCTATATTATTTAGCATTGGAAGAGTATTGATAGGAATATCTTATTTTACTCTTATGAGTACAATGCTCTCTTATTTATCTGATTTTATTAATTATGAAAATAGAGGCAAAGCAAATGGAATAATGAGGTTTTCTTTTGCATTGGCAATACTAACAAGTCCAGTTTATGCAAGCTTTATAGTAAATAAATATAATAATTTAAAATTTGTGTACTATCCTTTAGCATTAATTGCAATCATTCCATTTATTACACTTATTTTTTTGCCTGATTCAAGAAAAATGAGTACTCCAAATGTGCAATTAAGGAATATATTTGATATTGCTAAAAAGCCAAAGAATTTGCAAATACTTACATCGCTTTTTCTTATCATAACTGCACCAACACTCATTTATAATTATCTAGGACTTCATCTTTCTACAAATTTCAGCTTTAATCAGTCTAAAATAGGTTCTTTTTATTCGTTAATTGCTATTGGAACAATCCTTGGAGTAATATCCTCTGCAATTTTCTCGGACAAAGTTGGAAACTTAAATTATTCTAAATTATTCTTTTGTCTTGTGATTATATCTTTATTGCCAATAGGCTTTACTAATAATTTATTGATTCTAGCAATAGCTTCATTTGTCTTTGCATTAGGTCTTGACGGAGGATTTAGCGCATTTCAAACTTATATAACAGAAGTTGAAAAAGAAATGCGTGGAACATTTTTAAGTTTAATGTACACAGTTAATGCTTTGACAATTACATTTTATTCGCTTACAGCATCAAAGATATATGAATTTGGAGGAATGAAGATAGTTAGTATAATATCGTTTGTTTTCATAGTTGTTAGCCTGTATTTGATACATAATCTAGATAATATTAAACAAGATTAATAGTTAACTATTAATCTTGTTTAATATTGCTTTTGCCGCACCAACAATTCCTGAATCATTTAAATATTTAGCAGGTAATATTTGAATTCCAGGGTCATCGTTTACTAGACTATGATAATGGTTAATCATATTGCTCCACCAAATGTCTTTAGATAGTATAACTCCTCCACCTATTACAACAGCTTCTGGATCCAAAATGTTTTTTAGGCTCACTAGGAAATATCCTAAATCCATTGCAAATTTGTCTATTACTTCTTTTGCATTTACATCATCATAGTATTTAGAAAATATTTCCTCGCCAGATAGATTTTTACCAGTTTTTTTATGGTAAAAAAATTCTACTGCAGTTCCCGATATATATCTTTCCACACAACCCTTTTGGCCACAACTGCATTCTACACCGTTTGGGTACAGAATAGCATGGCCCAATTCAGACCCTTGAAAATGAGATCCTCTTATCAAATCTCTATTAACTACTATTCCTCCACCAAGTCCTGTACCTAATGTTATCATTACAAAACTATTATAATCTTTAGCAGAACCTAACCATCCTTCGCAAATAGCTGCTGCATTGGCATCATTCTCTACTTGAATTGGATAGTTAAAGCGCTTTCCTAATTCTTGCTTTATTTTTGTGCCAGACCATCCAATTACATTACCTGAGATTGTAAGCACTTCACCTTTGTCTGAATCTATGAACCCTGGTGAGCCTATACCAACGCCATCAATATTGTATTCTGTGTTAAGCTCCTTTATCAGTGTTTCTATTTTATCCAATATTTCTAAGCGATTACCTGTCTTGCTGGTTGGAGCACTTGCTTTTTTGAGGATATTTCCTTTTTCGTCTACCACACCTGCATTGATTTTAGTTCCTCCTAAATCTACACCCACAACATATTTCATTCTACTCAACCTCCAAATTCAGATTATTTATTTCTGTATTGATTTTTTCGATATGATTATCAACCATGCTATAATCTATCTTATCATTATTGATCTCATAATCATTCTTCAATGTTAAAATTCGATATAATTTCTCATTGATCTCTGTTTCTGAAATAGTTCCTTTTTCTAATGCTAATTTTATATAATCGATAATATCAGGAATTTTGCTATTGTCATGACATACTAATGCAATATCTCCTCCTGCTAAATAAAATTTCAATATAGCATCTCTTATATCGTAATTATCGACAATTGCACCCATTGTCATATCATCAGATAAAACAACCCCATTAAATTTTAATTTCTTTCTTAAAAGATCATTTATAATCTCATTTGACAATGAGCTAGGTTCGCTACTTATTTGCGGTAAGAATAAGTGCCCAACCATAATAGCTCTAAGCCCATTGTTTATGTTATAAATAAAAGGCTTTAATTCTAATTTTTCCAAGTCATTCAAGTCTTTATTAATTACTGGCAAATCATAATGAGAATCCGTTTCAGTATCTCCATGACCTGGAAAATGTTTACCTACTGCTACTATATTTTGATTGGATATACCTTTTGCTAGCTCATTTCCCAATCTAGCAACAACATCAGGATCATTGCCAAAAGATCTATCTCCTATTACTTGATTTGATGGGTTAGAATTGATATCTAAAACTGGTGCAAAATTCATATTCAATCCAAACGTTTGTAATTTTTCACCTAACAAAGTTCCTACTTTAAAAGCTAATTCAGCATTGTTTTTGTTCCCGATTTCATTCATAGGAGGAATTGCTTTGAAAAATTTGTCCAATCTTTCTACTCTTCCACCCTCCTCATCAATACACAAGAAGCAATGCACATTTTTCTTGTTCTCAGTTTTTATATTGTTTATCAAACCTATAAATTGTTCTTTTGTCTCTATATTCCTATCGAAAAATATAAACCCAGAAAAGTTATATTTATCTATTAGGTCTATTTCGTCTTGGCTTAATTCATATCCTTCTATTCCAATAATTAGTAACTGACTGATTTTTTCATCAATACTCATATTTGAGATTTGAATTTTAATTTTATCTGTTTCTACTTCTATATTTTCAGTATTATTAAGATCTTGTGATGAATTTTTGTTGCTCTCTTTTGAACAAGCAGTTAACAAGAGAATTGCCATCAATAATATTAGTAATTTATTTTTTCTATTCAATGCTAGTCACCTCATAACTATTGCTCAAAGCCAATAAATTCCCTTAACAACGATTGGGGAGGTATTAAATTAGTTTGTGTTATTGGAGTGAAGTATTCAAGAAATTTGATTAACTTCTTAACTTCACTATAGAAAATACTTGAACTGTCTATTTTGCTCAGTAGGGGCATTACATAGTTTTTTAGAAGTGCTAGTTCATAAACTAATGCAGAATTAAACATAACATCAGCATTTTCTTGAAATGGAAAAATATATTTTTCTTCTCCTTCCCTTACGCCTTTCCACAAATTAAAAGTTCTAATAGGATCATTGCCTCTAAACTTAATATCTCTCACCATTCTTCTAATCAGCCTAGTGTCAGTTGTTGATATTCTATTATGGTTATCAATATTTAACTGTGTAAGAGCTGATATGTAAATTTTAAATTTGTTTTTATCTGGTATCTCATTTGCTACTTCTGGATTTAATGCATGGATGCCCTCAATTATGATAGGATATTCCATATCTACTTTTATGAATTCCCCGCTATGTTCACTTTTGCCCGTTAAAAAATTGAATCTAGGAAGTTCAATCGTTTCGCCTTCCAATAAGCATATCAGATCTCTGTTAAGCTTCTCTAAATTCAAAGCGCTTAGTGATTCAAAATCTGGAAGACCATCTTTTCCAATTGGTGTTTTGTCTCTATCTAGAAAATAGTCATCCATCGAAATTGCAACAGGCCTTTTCCCGTTAACTTTTAACTGCGTACATAACCTTTTAGCAAATGTAGTCTTACCAGATGAAGATGGACCGGAAATTAATATTATTGTAAGGTCTTGATCATTACATATGTTGTCAGCTATATGGGCAATTCGCTTTTCATGTAATGCTTCAGAAATTTGAATTATATCATTTACCTTTCCGTTTTTTATATGATCGTTTAAAGACCCTATATTTGATAATCCTAAAATTTCAAGCCAATCATTTGATTCTTCAAATATTTTTGCCAGCTTTCTTTGGTCTTGAAAATTAGTTATATTGAAGTTGTTTTTTATATTTGGAAATAATATAAGCACCCCTGGATAATAATACTTTAGCTTAAATTCTCTGACATATCCAGTAGAAGGAGCCAAATACCCATGAAAGAAATCAACATAATCTCCAATTGAATATAACTTTATTTTTGATTTTGGAACTGACTTAAACAATAGAACTTTATCTTCTTGATTTGTTGATTCAAATATCTTTATTGCTTCTTCTCTATCAAACTCTTCCCTTCTTATCTCAATATCTTGATCGATAATTTCTTTCATTTTTTCTTCTATCAATTGCATGTCTTTAAAATGGATTTTCCTTTTTCCACTTAATTCGAAATATAATCCTGGTCCCAAAAAATGATGTATTATTGCATCGTTCTCCGGAAACAACTTTTTACAGGCTAGGATAAAGCATGCAGAAATTGTTTTGGTATAAATCCTATAGCCATCTACATCTCTGATATCAATAAACTCTATAGTGTCATTTTGGTGTGGAAACTTAAATAAAGGAAATATTTCATTGTTGATACGTGCTCCTAAATATTTTTTATGGTTTTCTTTGAATATCATCTTGCTTATGTCAAGTAATCTAGCATCATCTTTAACCTCTAATTCACCATATCCAACAACATTAATTTTTAACATATTAAACACCTCTTGAAAATAAGTCTTTTTCAATTGCTAGAAATATATCAGATTCTGTTGTTTCAAACTCTCTATTGTTTAAATATGAAAGTTTCCCTTCCAACCCACTGAAAACAATTTTATAAGCATGCAATAGTTGATATTTTAAACCATATCTCTTTTCAAAATAATTATTGATTTCATGCATTCCATACTTTTTATCTCCTATTATTGGATGTCCTATTTGTGAAAGTTGGGCTCTTATTTGGTGTGTCCTCCCAGTTATTAGTTCTACTTCTAGCAATGTATATTTATCATTGTTTTGCATTACTTTAAAACCCGTCTCAATATTCTTTGATTTATCTATTGGATTGTTGTATACAATAGATTTGTTTTTTACTTCATTTTTAACTAGAAAACTTGATTTGACAAAATCATTATCAATTCTACCAAAAACTATGGTTTTGTAATATTTTTTAATTTTATTATTCTTAATAGCCATGTTTACTGCTTTTAAAGTATCATAATTCTTTACACCAATTATTATACCAGAGGTGTTTCTATCTAGTCTATTGCAGATGCTAGGAGTAAATGTTTTTTCAAGTCTTGGAACATATTCTTTTTTCGAAATCAAATAAGCTATCATGTCATCTACAACATTGTCTTCTCGACTGTCAGTAGTACTATGGGAGAGTTTGCCGACTGGTTTGTTAATTAATATGATGTTTTCATCCTCATAACAAATATCCATATCAAAATTTTTGTACTCTGTATCTTTATTGGCTACCAACTTGTTTAATAAGTCATCAGATAAAAATAATTCAATTTTATCTCCGCAGTAAATAATAGTTTCAGGGTTAGCCTTCTTGCCATTTACTTTTATATTTTTCTTTCTAATCATCTTGTAAATAAAACTCAATGATGCTTCAGAAAGATACTTCTTTAAGAACCTATCAAGCCTTTGTTCATTTTCGTTTTTATCAATTAATATTTCCTTCAAACTTATATCACCTTTTCATTTATATTATGCTATAATTATACTATAAATTGTACATATTGCCAGATACTTAATTGTTACATATTAGGAGTGATATAGTGAAACCATTTGATAAGCTTAAAGATATTCTCTATGATTCAATAGACTATATAATTATGATAGGCATAGTTGCAGTTGTAATTCTAGTAATAGGATGGAGACTTGATATTTTATTCACTGATAGCGATGTAAGTGAATTGCCTACTAACGAAGTTAGTGAACTAATCGATAATGAGGAAGAACCAAAACCCGATGACAAAAATAATAGCCCATCTAATGAATTACCAGAAACTCCAAGCAATGTAGACCCCGAAGTGAGAGAAGTACAAGTCAATATACCTGATGGGAGTTTGCCAAGTGACATAGGAAAAATACTACAGGAAAACGGGCTTGTTGAGAATAGTAAAGATTTTGTCGCTAAAGCAGTAGAGCTAGGTTTAGATACTAAACTAAGATCTGGTAATTACTCTCTGAATAGTGGCCAATCAATTGAAGAAATTGTCCTTATAATTTCAAAACAGGCTAGCAATAACTAGCCTGTTTAATATTTTTCGTTAATATATCCATCTATAATTGATTTCCTTTTCTGATCAGAAAATACACCCTCTTTTTTTAGCACTTCTAAAAGCCATGTAGCTTTAGAATGAAAAATGGCTTCTTTGTAATCTAGCAATACTATTTCGTAAAGCTTATCACTCAATGATTTTGATTCACATTGAATGTAATATGCTTCTACTCTGTAAAAATTAATGAGGTTTAATATTTCTAGAGTAGTCTTATCCTTTAAGTGATAATAATTATTCGCTTTATTAAGATATGTGACATAATTTTTTATTTGCTTTTTATTGCCTTTTGATTCTTTAGAAAGCATTTTATAGTACTTAGCTAACACATTATAATATTGATAATTATAAATTCCTTTCTCAAAACTGTCTACTTTGAGAAATGGATTTAAATTCATGCTTTTTACAAAATGGTAATTATTTTCTAAAAATTCTCTTTTGCTTATATCTCCATTTTCATATTGCAAAATCAGTGATGATCTGTTTTCAAAAAAGATGTTAAATAAACTCTTCCTGGCACTATAATACAAAACTAACACCCAATCTAATATATTATTTAGTTAATACTCAATTACTAAAAATTATGCTTCTATTTCATAACAATATGATTTTAAATTCTCAGGAATCTTATCTAGTGTGTAATCAACATTGATATAGAACTCAACATTGAATTTCTCAGATATTTTCTCTAAAGCATCTATCAAAAATACTAAATCTTTAAGCTCTAGATTCATTAATTTGTAGATTCCATCTACGTAAATTTTTTCTAAATCATAATCCATTGACATAATTCCACACAAAAAGCCATAGAAGCTCTTAACATTCAAAATGTTAAATTCCATGGCATTAATTAATCTAACATTATAATTTAAACTAAAAATATGTTCGTCATCAACATCAACAAATACAATGTTTCCATTTCCTTCAAGCATATCCTTGTTAGCATTGTCAATTAACCATTTTGTTTTCCCAGAGCCTTGCTCCCCTAAGATGAATTTAACCATGTTAACCACCTTACCTTTCTTATTTGTCAAATTGTATATTTCTTAAAGCACTACCTCCAAGATAATCAAACTTAGCTCCCTGATAGGTTTGTGCTTTTATCATACTTTCAATTATTTCATCTCTTATTTTCCACCATGATTGATTCCAATTAACTAGCAGAGAGTCCTCCCTAGGTGCTCTACCAATAAGCCTCTGAATAACTATATTAGGGTTAAGATATTCCAAGAATAATACTACTCTATTAATATAATCTTCTTTAGACAATATATTAAACTTTCCATTGATATATTCTTCTGCCATTTTAGTTTTATCTACAATATATAAACTATGTAGTTTAATTTCATCAACACCTAAACTTGATAAAATCTTTGAAGTTTCAATAGTATCATCTATATCATCCCATGGCAAATCTAAAATTACATGTGCGCAAATTCGCAACTTATATGCTTTGATTCTAATACAAGCATCTATAAATTCAGCTAAGCTATGACCTCTATTTATTTTCTTCAAAGTCTTATAATTAGAAGTCTGAAGACCTAACTCTATTGTTATATCTATACCCATTTTTTCTTGTATATCACTTAAAAATTTTATTTGTTCATCGCTTACACAATCTGGTCTAGTTGATATTGAAATACCTACTATATCCTCTGTAATTGCTTGATTAATAACATCTTTAAACTCCTCAATACCCATATAAGTATTGCTATAATTTTGAAAATAAGCTATGAATTTTTCAGCTTTATATTTCTTCCTAATAAGTGCCATATTCTTTTCTAACTGTTCTTTAATAGTGTAACTATTTGGAAGATTCTCAAATGATCCACCTTTCTCATTGCAATAGGTACATCCTCCAGTGCTTACGTTGCCATCCCTATTTGGACAAGTCAGATCTAGATTGATTGGTAATTTATATACTTTGCATCCATATTTATTCTTTAAATATGCTGAATACTCTCTATATAGATTTGATTGCATCATATCTACCTTCACTTTAAATAAAAATCTAATACTTCTGATACTCCAGAATTGTTATTATCGAAATTTGTTACAATACTTGCGTTCATTTTACAAAGTTGAGTACCATTTCTCATGCTTACTCCTAAACCTACATTTTGTATCATTTCTATATCATTATTGTCATCACCAATAGCAATTATCTCTTCTGGTCTTATTCCTACCATATGAGCGTATTCTATCAATGTCTGGTATTTAGTTGACCTTTTTTCTTGAACCTCAAGCATTGCTCCACAAACTCTAAGGTTTTCTAATATATGATATGAAAATCTATCCCCATATGTTCTTATTAGTTGTCCATAGAAGTGATTTATCTTTATCTTGTCATCGATATAAACTAATGACAATGCTTTTTTTATCTTATTCATGTATTCCTTATTAATAAAAATATACCTATTTTCATAACTCATAATATATTCTTTGTTAGGATTATCAAAAGAAGTGATTAAATCTATTCCCTTTCTATAATAATTAACATGTATAGTAGGTTCCAAACCCATATCATAAGATAGTTTAAGCAAGTAATCTAAATCATCCTGTTTTATGTGTTTTAATATTGTATCATTATCATTTTTACTATAGCGCAATATTGCACCATTGTTTGAAATAATATTGATATCAAAGCCAAAATCCTTTACAATTTTTTTTGCTGAATAATAACTTCTACCAGTAACTATTATAATAATTAAGCCTTTATGATAAGCTCTCAGAATGGATTCGTAATCTTTTTTTGAAATTTCTTTTTTGTCATTTAACAAAGTGCCATCTAAGTCAATAGCTATTAGCTTGTACATCGTAACACCTCTATTTAAGCCAAAGTACTTTGCTTAAGCAAAGTACCTTGGTTTAAAACTAATTAATCTTCGAAATCTTCATCTTCAGAAAATAACGTGTAGAAAGCTTCTGCTACAACATCAAATTCTTCTTCATCTTCTATGAGTAATAGCTCAAATTCATCATTTTCTTCATCTTCTACATATTGGTACAATAAAACTGAATCTTCTTCATCGTCAGTCAATGGAAGTAACGCAATATATTCCTTATCTTCCACTTCAAATATGCCCATTACTGCACATTCTAATTCTGTGTCATCTTCAAGAGTAAGTGTAATTATTTCCATATCTTCTTCATGGTTGTGATCATGTTCATGATTATGATTATGATTATGATCATGTTCGTGGTTGTGATCATGCTCGTGTTTATTATCGTTCATTTCTATTCTCCTTTATTATTTACTTATTTACTATAATGATACATTATTTTTCTTCCCCATTCAAGTTAAATTTAACATAGTTTATGATAGTCAATATTTCCAAATAAATCCACAATTATAATGCATAGATTAGTTTGATCGTTTATAACAAAATTAATTGCATTTCCTTGTATTTGAGATCTTACAAAAGCATGAATGATTTGGTAACTATCATTATTATTTTCGCATATATACATTTGCTCAATATATGAAGATGGATTATTTTTTAGTTTAATACTGGAATTAGCATAATCGACTATATCCAAATTAACTATTTCCTTGTTAATGCTGTATTCAATCTTGAAATTTTGATTTAATTTCTTATCTATTTTTTCAATTAATAATGTAAAGCTTTTCTGAGCTAATCTTCTAGTTGTCGAAACTATGCTAATAGGATTTTGGTCACATCCTATCCATTTTCTATCAAGCTCACTAGCAGCAACTATTGATGTGCCGCTTCCTAAATAAAAATCAGCTACTATAGAATTAATATTTGTCGATGCTAATATTGCTTTTTTAACTAATTCTAATGGTTTTTGAGTTGAATAATTCACTCTTTCTTTACTAGTTCTACCGACCATATTTATATACCAGACATCTTTTGCATTAACCAGTGTATACCAACCCAAATCATCTTTATATTCAACAACATTACTGAATTTATATGGTTTAAAATCTCGATTGTATGATTTTTCTTTTTGTTGATTAAAAATGTATTTATTTGTTTTACTATAAAGATATATATTGTCATGCTTCCTTGAAAATCTTCTATTGCTTGCACCACCTGATTTATAAACCCATATAATTTCATTGATGAAATTTTTTTCATCAAATATTTCATCTAAGATAATTCTAATATAGTGGCTTACTCTGTTGTCGACATGGACATAGATGCTTCCAGTATCAGAGAGTAATTTTCTCATAAGCGATAACCGTAGAGTAATATCATAGATGTATTCTTCCAAACCATATGTGTATCTATCAGAAAAATCATTTCTCTTTAATACTATTTCCTCATTTCCAATATTTATCTTTATCTTTTGATCATAATTCATATTAGTAAAAAAAGGAGGATCAATATATATTAAATCAATTCTATTTGAATACCCTTTATTATATAAATCAACTAGACAATTTAAGTTGTCTGTAAGATATAAATAATTATTATCTTCTGCTTTACCAAACGAAATAGGTATATATTCTTTTTTTGGATCTATTAATAATTCAGAATCATATATAGCTCTTGTAATTATTTCGTACATTCTTTTCAATATAGTCATGATATCTCCGATCTACATTTTACTAATTTATAAATTCATTCCATTTAATATACTTATTCATAATCGAAACAAATTCTGTCAAATATTTTAAATGTATTTCATCGAATCTGTTAAAATAAGGGCTATCTATGTCTAATACTCCAAATACTTCATCGTTTTGAATAATTGGAATTACAATCTCTGATCTTGAATTTTCATCACATGCAATATGCCCTTCAAATTCATTAACATTGTCAACAATAATGGGTTCTTTTCTTTCGACAGAAGTTCCGCATACTCCTTTGCCTATCTTGATCCTATTGCATGCTGGAAGTCCTTGGAATGGTCCCAATACAAGTTCAGATCCCCTTAAAAAATAAAACCCACTCCAGTTTATATTGTTAATGCATAATTTTATTATCGCTGTAGAGTTAGAAATATTAGCTAAAACATCAGTTTCTGAAGATAACTGACCTTTTAATAACAAATTCATGTATTTTAATCTCTCAACTTCAGTCATTTTGTTAATTGAATCAATTTTAATCATCTCAGCACCTACCTGCTTAAATCTATGTGGCAATAGCCATTAGGATTCTTCTTTAAATATTTTTGGTGGTATTCCTCGGCTAAATAAAAACATCTTAAAGGACATACTTCTGTAACTATTTTTTCTGTGTAATTCTGTTGTATTCCATCCACATATTTAGCTATTATATCTTTATCCTTCTCATCGGCATAATATATACCTGTTCTGTATTGGTTGCCGATATCTCCACCTTGTCTATTCAACAATGTAGGATCTATTATATTGAAAAATTTATACAATAATTCTTCCAATGAAACAACCGATTCGTCATATTTCACATATACCGTTTCTGCATGTTTTGTTGTTCCAGTGCATACTTCTTGATAGGTTGGATTCTCCTTTATGCCATTCGCATATCCTACTTTAGTTTCTATAACTCCATCAATTCTAGAAAAATATTCTTCTACACCCCAAAAACATCCACCAGCAAAATATATCTCTTTCATTTAAATGCCCCTTTCTATAAATCATATTAATTTAAAAATAAATGGTACTATAGCTATAGTTATTATTCCAGACAATGTTATAGCAATAGATGACATCGCGCCTTCAACATCCCCTAATTCCATAGCTTTAGTAGTACCCATTACATGCGATGCAGTGCCTAGTGCAATACCTTTTGCGATTTTGTTGTTGATTCTAAATATATTTAATATATACTCTCCTATTACATATCCAAAAGTACCGCTTAAAATTACAAATGTGACTGTTAAAGAAGCATTTGTCCCCAACATATTTGCTATTTCTATAGCTATTGGGGTTGTTGTGTTCTTAGGTATTAACGCAGTCATTAATAATTTGTCAAAATTAAATAATTTACTCAATATAATAGTCGTAAAAACTCCAGTCATCACCCCTACTAATACTCCTGATATTATTATTAAATAATTTTTCTTAAATACATCCCATTGTTTATATAATGGAACCGCTAAAGAAATTGTAGCAGGTGCAAGAAAAAAAGTAATTATATTCCCACCTAAATTATAAGTTTCTAAATCTATATCGAATGTTTTCAACATAAATATTATAGCCGCTATAGATAATAATAAAGGATTTAATAGTGGCATTCTTAATCTCTTAGAGATAAATACCGATATAAAATAGATTATAATAGAAATTGTGAAGCCAAATAATGGGGTGTCAATAGCCCAGTTCATTTATTCTCCCTTTCTTTCTTAATATTAATCATAAATTGAATGGTTTTGCCAGTAGTTATCATGACTAATGTCAACGTCAAGCAAACTGTTATTAAAATGGGAATTAAATCATTTTTTAAGACATCTAATACATTTATTACGCCTACGCCTATGGGTAAAAACATAAAAGGCAAATATTCTAATAATACAGAAGAAATATCTTCAATATGAGATATTTTTAATATATTTAATTTTAACAATAAAAATAAAATTACCATTCCTATTATAGTAGGCGGTAAAATATTTATATAATTTACTGAAATTATATTTGCTAACCACAAAATTAATAATAGTATGCCTAGTTGTTTCAACTTTTTCATCCTTTTGATACCTCTCTATTTCCTCTCTAAAAGTAGAGGCAGGGTTACCCCTGCCAGTTATTAATACGGTGCAAATCCCTGATGTAGCCACCAATCTTTAGTGTACAAATCATATTGTTTAGTGAATTGTTCTAGATGAACATTTTCCCATTTTATTAATAAATCATATAGATCCTTGGCTTTTTCGTATATAGTTTTCTTTTTTGCTTGTTCATAAAATTCAATTGAATCCTTCTCCATTTGTATCCCTATGCTATATACTGAAATAGCTAGAGATAAAAAATCCTTATCAACTTTATCCCAAGTAAAGATACCTGGGGATTCTAATTTCTTTAAAGACGATAAGTCTATGTTATCATTATCAGCTTTTTCTATTTCTTTAAGCAAATCTTTTAAATAATTTATATGCTTCAGTTCTTCGTTTGCCAATTCAAGAAAAGAGTTTTTATTATTTTGGCCGTCAATCTCTTTTGCGGCTAATTTATAAAACTCATATCCTTCGACTTCATTCAATATTCCTTGTTTAATAATATCTATTTCTTCTTTATACATATTCACACCTCCATAAGCATGTTATATATACCCTACTCTATGCTCTTTAATAATATTTAATAACTATAAAAATAATTATCGTACTCAAATATTTCTAATTTTATATTATCTTTTCTAATTAACCATTCATCGTAATCATTTATAGGACCAAGCAAGTCCCTTATTTTTTGCAATAGTTTGTCATAAGTACAATTGTTGATGAAATCAATGCTTGGATTTTTACAGAAAACATCTGCAATTACATCTAAAAGCTCAGAAGTAATTTCTTCCTTCTCTCTTTCGTTAATTTTCATACCCTCCATTGCCGTATCAACTAAATTATTGTATGTGAGTTCTAAATATTTTATGAATTCTTCGAAGTCGTCACAATTAGATCCATTTTGAATATCAAATATTATCTTAAAAAATACAAACCACCTAAAGTCTTTGTTAATTATCTCCATTATTTTATTGCCGAATTTGTTTAAAAATTCATCTGAATACTGTATTTCTCTTTCAAAGTCCAAATAGGTATTAAAATTAATATCAGCATTTCCGATCTCATTTAATCTATTTAAAATCCTTAAAAATTCTTCTGTGTATCCACCCTTATCATCCTCTGCTTTCATAAACAAAAAATCCACGATAATATCTGTTGATTTTTTAAGCTCTATGATAACTCCAACTTCATTTCTTATATTTACTGAGTAGATATCGTGAATCATTTTTGACAATAAAGCTTTTAGCTGTGATTTTTTTGAAACTTCATCACTTGCGTTCATTATATCTAGATGGTTATATATTAACATTAACTGTCTATCTATCATTGACAGATTATCTTTGATTGAAGACATAATATCTCTGAAAAAGTCTTCAATTATCATATAATTATAATTCTTATAGAGAACTTTATGTTCTATGTCACTCCAGAAAATGTTAACCATAGATTTTATTTGTAATTCAAAATTTACCGAAATATCACTCTTTATATATTTCCCGTCAATTTTGTATATCTCAAATCCATTCTTTTGTATTTGTGGCTGTTTTTCACCCAATTTCAAGTAAATGCTTTCATTCAATGAATTGGTAAAATATCCATCTTCTTTTTCTATGTTAAATAAAGTAATTATATCTTGGTATATTTTTTTTTCATCTTCGAGAAACCTACATTCAATTCTAAATCCTATCAAATCAGACAAATTATCAACTAATTTTTCTGGTGTATCATATTTCATATAAAAATTGTGTCTCAAAATTTTTTCTTTTAAACTTTCACTAGATTTTATTCTATAATTCACGTTCAAAAAATGATCCTTTATAAATAAGCTATTATTGAAGAAGTTTTCTAGTTCTTCTGCAACTTTATTTAACTTATCAGCATCCTTTTCAATCAAGGCTAAGGTTTGATCAATAAAATCAAATAGCTCCAACTTCATAATTATCCTCCTCGTATAATATGTTTAGAATCACTTTTTACTAAGTGTTCTAAGCATATTTTTATATCTAAAATGCAATTTTTAATTGAGATATCCTGATGTTATAATAAAACAAAGAATAGTTAGCGAAGGATAATTCTTGTCCTCCTTGCAAAGCCAAATGGTTATTGCCTCTATAGCATGCTTCCTGACTTAGCTATCATAATCTTCCAACTCAGATGCTGCATCTCCTTGACTAGACCAACAGCAAGGTAATTTTCAAAGATGAATGCTAATAGTGCGAGGTTGAAGTTAGTAGCTAAGATCGGGATATCTCTTTTACTAATTGTTCTCCCTACTACTTATGAAAGGTGGTGATAATATGAAGAACAATATTTTATCAACTTTATTTATTGGTATTGATGTAAGTTCTAAGACTAACGTCTTGTGTGCTCTTGATTTCCAAGGTAATAAACTTCTCAACCTAAAGGCTTCTAATAACAATCC
>NZ_JCANTN010000018.1:0-43644 GCF_059568515.1 Soehngenia saccharolytica DSM 12858
CTAAAATTAGCTTCTTCATATTTTGTTTTTTTAAGTTCAACAATTAAAGATTTAATATCATCCGCAATAGCATGCTTAGGCTTTCTACCTCGATTTTTGTGTATAATGAACGCAGGTCCTTGTTCTACAACTCCTTTCTTTAACCTTAATACTTGGCGTTCACTTAGGTTTAAAAGTTCAGCAGCTTCACGAATAGTTAATACTCCATCAATAGTTTGGTTAATAACCCTAAGTCTTGTTATTTCCTTTTGGGTCATATTAAAAATCTCCTCTCTCATACTGACATTTTATCAGATTAAATTTAATATGACATTATCATAGAATATTTATATTATTTTTTGTGATTTGCTTGACATGCACCTTTACATGTATTAGAATATATAAGAGTGTTTAAAAAGAGCCCGGAACTTTTTATAAACACAACCCATATTAATTTGAATATAAATGATTAATCGTAGTAGGGAGGGAAATAGATGAAAAGCTACATGGCAAAGCCACAAGAAGTTGAAAGAAAGTGGTACGTAATAGACGCTACAGGCAAACCATTAGGAAGATTAGCCTCAGAAGTTGCTTCTATATTAAGAGGAAAGAAAAAACCAATATACACACCTCATGTTGATACAGGAGACTATGTAATAATAATAAATGCTGAAAAAGTTAAATTTACTGGAAATAAAATAAATCAAATGAGCTACACATATCATACTGGATACCCTGGAGGGCTTAAACAAGTTCCATACAACCAATTGATTGAAAAAAATCCTGAAAAAATCATCGAATTGGCAGTAAAAGGGATGCTACCAAAGAATACATTAGGTAGACAAATGTTTAAGAAATTAAAAGTATACAGTGGACCTGAGCACAAACACGAAGCTCAAAAACCAGAACTATACGAATTTTAGTTAATGGAAGGGAGGATAAGTAAATGGCAGTAGCGCAATATGCTGGAACTGGAAGAAGAAAAACTTCAGTTGCTAGAGTTAGATTGGTTCCTGGAAACGGCAAGGTTAAAGTAAACGACAGAGACATTGAAGAATACTTTAACTATGAAACACTAAGAACCATTGCAAAAGAACCATTGGTAGTAACTGAAACTTTAGATAAATATGATGTTTTAGTAAATGTACACGGTGGAGGATTTACTGGTCAAGCTGGAGCAATAAGACATGGTATTGCAAGAGCATTGATTGAAGCTGACCC
This sequence comes from Soehngenia saccharolytica DSM 12858, assembly GCF_059568515.1. NCBI lineage: Bacteria > Bacillati > Bacillota > Tissierellia > Tissierellales > Tissierellaceae > Soehngenia > Soehngenia saccharolytica. The sequence goes on from NZ_JCANTN010000018.1 coordinate 1,201, forward strand.
TGAACTAAGACCATTGTTAAAGAAAGCTGGTCACTTAACTAGAGACCCTAGAATGAAAGAAAGAAAGAAATATGGTCTTAAAAAAGCAAGAAAGAGCCCACAATTCTCAAAGAGATAATATTAAAGCTAGATTGTATGAACAATCTAGCTTTTTTAAAATATATATTTATATAACAAAGGAATGGTAATCATGTCGATTAAGAGAATAAAATACTATATTATCGATATAATGTGCATTGCATTGTTGTTTGGCACGAGTATTTACCTTTTGATTAGCTGGAACAATTTACCCGATAAAATACCAGGCCATTATGATGCATTAGGAAACATCGACAGATGGGGAAGCAAATATGAACTCATTGTTCTGCCTATCATAGCTTGGATAATGTTTATCGGAATAAGTGTGTTAGAAAGGTTTCCAAAAGCATGGAACACTGGAGTTAAAGTAACTGAAGAGAATGCTTACAGAGTGTATAGTACATTATATGATATGATAAAAACTCTAAAACTAATGCTTGTAATAATTTTTTCATTCTTAACTATAAATTCGATCCACATGACTAATTTACCAACAATATTTTTACCGATCATGTTGATTTTGATATTTGGCAATTTAATCTATCATTTAATAAAACTACATAGAGTGAAATAAAAAAAGTGGTTCTTCTTACTAATTACAGAAGAACCACTTAAATTTATCTCAATACTTTATCAGCCTCTTTTAATAATTCTATAATTGACAAATGTTGAGGGCAAACTGCTTCGCAGCTTCCGCATTCGACACAGTTTGATGCATCCATATTGTTTTCAATCAACCTTTGGTACATCCTTTTAGACTCGTCTAGCTCATCAAAGACATACACATTGTTGTATAACTCAAACACCCTCGGAATATTTACACCAGATGGGCAAGGCATGCAGTATTCGCAAGCAGTACATCCAACTTTGAAACCATCTTTATATATCTTTGTAGCTTCATCAATTAATTTGATTTCATCAGGAGTTAGTTTTGTATTTTCACTGGCCACAGCAATATTTTCCTTTACCTGCTCTAGTGTGGTCATTCCACTTAAAACAACTGAAACTTCCTCTTTATCTAACACCCATTTTAGTGCCCATTGAGCAGGCGACCTATCAACATTTGCTCTGCTAAATACATTTTTTATTTTCTCAGGAGCTTTAGCAAGTTTTCCTCCCTTTACAGGTTCCATGACAACTACATCCAATCCCTTGTCTTTAGCGTATTTAAGCCCTTTCAGGCCTGCTTGGTAATCCCTATCCAAGTAATTAAGTTGAATTTGGCAAAAGTCCCAATCATAGCTGTCGACAATTTTCTCAAATACTTCGTACTCATCGTGGAATGAAAAACCGATGTATTTTATTTTCCCTTCGTCTTTAGCTTTTTTAACAAAGTCAAATACTTCCAAATCTACTATTTTGTCAAATCTTTCAGCATCTAAAGAGTGCAGCAAATAAAAGTCTATGTGATCTGTCTTTAGATTGTCAAGCTGTTCATCAAGGTACTTCATGAAATCTTCTTTGGCATTGGCTAACCACACAGGATTTTTAGTTGCTAAATACACTTTATCTCTGTATCCTTCACTTAACACTTTCCCAACAAATTTTTCGCTCATTCCTCCATGATATGGATAAGCTGTGTCGATGTAGTTTACACCATTTTCAATAGCATAAATAAGCATTTCCCTTGCTTTTTCTTCATCAATCGCCTTTTGATCTCCATTTAATATAGGAAATCGCATACATCCGAAGCCTAATTGTGAAACCTTTAACCTGTCGTTAGTAAAATAACTATATTGCATTACAATACCCCCTTATGTATAATGAAGCTAATAAATTCCATATTTTAAATATTCTACTGGAAAGTAAAGTTTAATATCAAAGCTCTAAGGGTAGAATACTTGTGTACTAATTATATCATAAAAAATGAAGGAGTGATTAAATGAGTGCAAAAAAAACGCCTATTTACGATGAACATTTAAAGCTCGGCGGTAAGATTGTCGAGTATGCAGGATGGCTCATGCCAGTCGAGTACGAAGGTTTAGTTGCTGAACATGAAGCTGTTAGAAACGATTGCGGACTATTTGATGTATCTCATATGGGAGAAATAACCGTAAAGGGCAAAGATGCTACTAAATTTGTCGATTATCTCATGACAAATGACATAAGCACAATGACAGACAATCAAGTTATTTACACGCTGATGTGCAATGAAAACGGAGGAGTAGTAGACGACTTATTGGTTTATCGCTACAATGAAAACTACCTTTACTTAGTTGTGAATGCTGCAAACACTGATAAAGACTATGACTGGATTTTAAAACATATGGACAGTTTCGAAGTTGAGATAGAAAACATCTCTGACAATGTGGGTGAAGTCGCACTTCAAGGGCCCAAAGCACAAAAAGTATTGCAAAAGCTTAACGATTACGACCTTAATGGCTTAAAATTCTTCCACTTTGTGGATGGAATAGAAGTTGCAGGAGTAAAAGCCATGGTTTCCAGAACAGGCTATACTGGGGAAGATGGATTTGAAATTTACACTGATAAAAATGACATCGTTAAAGTATGGAGAGAAATTCTAAAGGCAGGAGAAGAAGAAAATATTAAACCTGCAGGACTTGGATGCAGAGACACGCTGAGATTCGAAGCATCGCTTCCACTGTATGGACATGAATTTAATGATGAAATAACACCTTTAGAAGCTGGATTTAAATACTTCGTCAAATTAGATAAACAGTCGGACTTCATTGGTAAAGAAGCCCTGAGAAAACAACTAGAAGAGGGCTTAAAAAGAAAATTAGTAGGCTTTGAAATGGTAGACAGAGGGATACCAAGAGAGGGCTATGAAGTGTACAAAGATGGCGAAAAGATAGGGCATGTCACAACTGGATACCACTCGCCGACATTAAAGAAAAATATAGGCAATGCACTCATAAAAGCAGAATTTGCAGAAATTGGCACACCTATTGAAATAATGATAAGAAATAAACCTTGCAAAGCACAAGTAATAAGCAAAAAATTTTTAAACAAGAAAAAATAGGGGGTTTTAAGATGAAAGTATTAAAAGGTTTGTATTACACAGAGGATCATGAATGGGTAAAAGTCGATGGGAATTACGCTTATATAGGCATAACTGACCATGCTCAACACAATTTAGGAGATATTGTATATGTAGATTTGCCAGAAGTAGACGATGAGTTTGAAAAAGGAGATGCTTTTGCAGCTGTTGAATCAGTCAAAGCTGCAGCAGATGTATATATTCCAGTAAGTGGAAAAGTAGTAGAAGTAAATGAAGAATTGATAGACGATCCAGCCCTATTGAATGCAGATGCTTTTGAAAATTGGATAGCTAAGATCGAGTTAAAAGATAAATCAGAATTAGATGAATTGATGTCAAGCGAGGATTATGAAAGCTTTTTAGAAGAGGAGGAATAAGATGTATCCTTATATACCACATACAGATAAAGATGTGGAAGAGATGCTTAAAAAGCTTGGCTTAAATGACATCGAAGAACTTTTTAGCGATATACCTGAAGATGTCAAATTGAATAGAGAATTGAATTTGCCTAAATCAAAAAGCGAGTTGGAAGTTAGAAATCGCTTGACTGAATTGGCGAATAAAAATTGTTCTCTTTCAAAAGTAACATCATTTTTAGGCGCTGGAGCGTATGAACACTATATACCTTCGGTAGTAAACCACATAATTTCAAGGAGTGAATTCTATACTGCATACACTCCTTATCAACCTGAAATAAGCCAAGGGACTCTTCAATACATCTTTGAATTTCAAACACTTATAAGTGAGCTTACTGGAATGGACGTAGCAAATGCATCACTCTATGACGGCGGAACTGCAGTTGTCGAAGCTGCTTTAATGGCATGCGCTTATTCAAAAAGAGACAATATCATTATATCTAAAGCAGTTAAGCCAGATGCTAGGACAATTTTAAAAACTTATGCCCATGCACAAAGTTTAAATGTAATTGAAGTAGGAATAGATGACGGAGTAACTGATTTAAATGAGCTTTCAAACTTAGTGAATGAGAACACAGCCGCAGTCATTGTCCAAAGTCCAAACTTTTTTGGAATAATCGAAGATTTAGAGAAAATGTCAGAGATAACCCACAAAGTTAAAAAGACAACTCTAATAGCATCTGTAGACCCTATTTCTCTCGGAATACTTAAAAAACCTGGAGATTTAGGAGTAGACGTAGCTGTTGGCGAAGGACAATCTCTTGGCATACCTCTTAGCTTTGGAGGCCCATATCTTGGATTTATGGCAGCTAAAAAAGAATACATCAGAAAGATGCCAGGTAGAATAGTTGGACAAACAGAAGATATGGACGGCAAAAGATCATTTGTGCTAACGCTTACAGCTAGAGAGCAACACATAAGAAGAGAAAAAGCTACATCCAATATATGCTCAAACCAAGGGTTAAACTCATTAGCAGCTACTGTGTACATGGTGACGCTAGGCAAAAAGGGAATTAGGGAAGTGGCGCTTAAATCCGCTCAAATGGCACACTATGCTTATGAAGAACTAACCAAATCAGGCAAGGCTAAACCATTATTCAACAAACCATTCTTTATAGAGTTTGCATTAAAAACAGACAAACCAACTGAAGAGATCAATCAGAAATTGCTTGAAAATGGCATAATCGGTGGATATGATTTGTCAAAAGAATACCCTCAATACGAAAATAGCTCCTTATACGCTGTTACTGAAGTAAGGAAGAAAGAAGAAATAGATAAGTTAAAAGGCGTATTGGAGGCGATACTATGAGAAATTACGATAAACTGATATTTGAAATCTCAAAACCGGGAAGAATAGGATATAAATTGCCTGAATTAGACATAGAAGAAAAGCCTATTGAAAGTTTAATTCCTGAAGAATTTTTAAATAAAGAGGAACTAAATCTGCCAGAGGTATCAGAAGTAGATGTAATAAGGCACTATACAAATTTATCCAACAAAAATTACGGAGTTGATACAGGATTTTACCCACTAGGTTCTTGTACTATGAAGTACAACCCTAAAATCAATGAGGATATGGCTAGACTAGATGGCTTTGCAAATATTCATCCATATCAGCCACAATCTTGTGTTCAAGGCTCACTAGAGTTGATGTACGAACTTCAAAACTACCTATGCGAGATATCCGGTATGGATCAGATAACACTTCAACCAGCCGCAGGAGCTCATGGAGAGTTGACAGGTGTCATGCTGATAAAAGCATATCATGAAAGCAGAAATGACACAAAGAGAAACAAAATAATCGTTCCTGACTCTGCACATGGAACAAATCCAGCTACCGCTGCCATGGCAGGGTATGACATCATAGAGGTTAAATCGACAAAAGAAGGTCTTGTAGACTTAGATCAATTAAGAGAAGCTGTTGGAGAAGACACTGCTGGATTGATGCTCACAAATCCAAACACATTAGGACTATTTGACAAAGGCATAAAAGAAATAGCTAAAATAGTTCACGATGCAGGAGGTCTGCTATACTATGACGGAGCCAACGCCAATGCTATATTAGGGTATGCAAGACCTGGAGATATGGGCTTTGATGTAGTGCACTTTAATTTGCACAAGACATTCTCGACACCACATGGCGGTGGAGGACCTGGCTCTGGGCCAGTTGGAGTTAAAAAGGACTTAGTTCCATTTTTACCAGTGCCAATAGTTAAAAAAGATAATGATAAATTCTATCTTGACTATGACTATCCACAATCTATTGGCAAAATGAAAGATTTTTATGGCCACTTTGGAATATTGGTAAGAGCTTACACTTATATACTGTCCATGGGAAGCGATGGATTAAAGAAAGCTTCTCAAATGGCAGTTCTAAATGCTAACTATCTCAAAGAGCATTTGAAAGAGGATTACTACTTGCCAATAGATACTGTTTACAAGCATGAGTTTGTTTTAGGCGGCCTAAAAGATTCATTAAGTGAAGTCATAACACTAGATGTTGCCAAGAGATTGCTAGATTACGGCTATCATCCACCAACAGTCTATTTCCCACTCATAATCAATGAAGCTCTTATGATTGAGCCAACTGAGACAGAAAGCAAAGAAACATTAGATGAATTTATAGAAGCGATGAAGAAAATAGCAAAAGAAGCAAAAGAAAATCCAGAACTTTTGAAGACCGCACCACATAACACTGTAGTGAGGAGACCAAACGAAGTAAAGGCAGCAAGAGACATCATCGTAAAATACGAAGGGTAGGTGTATTGTTTGACAAAAAAAATAGCCATAATAGGGGCTGGCCCAGGGGGATATGTTGCAGCGATACGAGCTGCTCAACTTGGGGCAGATGTGACATTAATAGAAAATGTAAGAGTAGGGGGAACTTGCTTAAATAGAGGTTGCATCCCTACAAAGACATATTTCACAAATGCAAAGATTTTATCGGACTTAAGAAGGGCAAATGAGTTCGGAATTGAAGTAGATGGGTTTAGAATGAATGGCAAAGCTTTGCTTAAAAGAAAAGAAGAAGTAGTCGAAAATATAGTAGGAGGAGTTGAAAAACTCATCTCTTCCTATAAAAATATCGAACTTATCGATGGCAAAGCTAGGTTTGAAAATGCAAACACTTTAAAGGTCACTTTAAAAAATGGAGAAGAAAAAATAGTCACAGCTGATGAAATCATCATAGCTACTGGCTCGTCAGCTCAAATGACCGAGACAAAAGGAGTTGATTTAGAAGGTGTCATCACCTCTGACGAACTCCTAGAACTCGACGAGATACCTGAAACTTTGATTGTGGTCGGAGGCGGAGTCATCGGACTTGAATTTGCAAGCATCTACAAAGAATTAGGTTCAAACGTCATACTTTTAGCATCTAGAATTTTAAAAGATGGGGATAAAGAAATTGCAAAAAGACTGACACCAACTTTGAAAAAACAGGGCATAGAAGTCTATGTAGATATAAGAGCAAAAGAAATTTTAAGAGAAGATGGTAAATTAAAAGTTATCGCTAAGTACAAAGAAAAAGACGAAGAGATTACAGTAGAAGGTAATTATGTTTTGATAGCCTCTGGAAGAGCTCCAAACGTAGAAGGCCTAGAACTTGATAAAGTGGGCATTGAATATTCACCAAAGGGTATAAAAGTAGATGAAAACTTTGAAACCACAGTACATCATGTCTACGCTATAGGTGATGTAAACTCAAGAGGTATTCAACTTGCACATGTAGCTTCTGCTCAGGGAGAATATGTAGTTGAACGAATTTTAGGAGAAAACCCAGATATAAACTTGGATGTGTATCCATCTTGTGTATTTACTATGACTGAGGTAGCACAAGTTGGATTTACTGAAGAGAAATTAAAAGAAATGGGAAGAGAGTATAAAGTCAGCAAATTCATGTTTTCTGCAAATGGGAAAGCCGTTACATTGGGTGAAGCAGAGGGAATAGTGAAAATAATCGCATCGCCTGATGATATGATCCTAGGCGTTCATATTCTGGGACCTCATGCAAACGACCTGATTCATGAAGGTACTTTAGCCATTGCGAATAAATTGGATGCTAAAGCTATAACAAGAACTATACATGCACATCCAACATTGTCAGAAGCATTTTCTGAAGCAACATTGGGACTAGACGATAAAGCCATTCACATGGTTCCTAAAAAGAAAAGAAAATAAATTAGGCAGCGTTATCGCTGCCTAAATTTAAATTGGGGGAAATTCATGAAAAAAAGTTTATTTAAAACTTTCTACATATACATTGTAGCACTTATTTCAATTTTAATGTTATCATTAGGTGATAATTTCTTTAAATTTGTGTTAAAATTTGATGAAAGCATACTTATGTTTTTTGACAATCATCAAAATACAATTGTGCTGAACATCATGAAATTCATATCGTTCATCGGCTCATCTTCTTTCTTGGTGCCATTCATAACATTGTGCACGTTGATTTTACTTTTCAAGAAGAAATACAAAGATGTGTTCGTTATTATATCAGCTTCGCTTGGAAGCTTAGGACTAAATTCTCTTTTAAAAAACATCATAAAGAGAGCTAGACCAGTTGAATTCTTCAAAACAATAGAAACCTCATATAGCTTTCCGAGTGGACACGCTATGGTTGCAGCGAGTCTATCCTTCAGCATTGCATATATATTAACCAAAAATAAAAGCCAAGCTTCTAAGAAAAAAGCTTACATCATAGCCAGTGTATACACTATTTTAATGAGCTTTAGTAGGCTATACCTTGGCGTTCATTACCCAACAGATGTTGTATTTGGCATGTTCTATGGCATTGCTTTGTTTTTATTAATTAAAGACCTATTTTTCAAGTTCTAGTGTGCTTTTTTCTTCAATAAATTGATTGGTATATAATTTATAGTAATAGCCCTTGTTCTTTATAAGCTCTTTATGGGTTCCATCTTCAATTACTTCTCCATCGTGTATGACAAGTATTCTGTCTGCATTCTTTATAGTTGAAAGTCTATGGGCAATTACAAAACTAGTTCTGCCCTTTAATACTTTGTTTATAGCTCTTTGTATTATCATCTCAGTTTCAGTGTCAATAGATGAGGTGGCTTCGTCAAGCACAAACAATCTCGGATTTCTGACAATCGCTCTAGCAAAAGATATAAGTTGCTTTTGTCCGGTAGATAGTAGCCCTCCGCCCTCGCCAACTTCAGTATCATAGCCCTTCTCCATTTGGATGATAAATTTATGGGCATCCACCAATTTGCAGGCTTCAATTATCTCTTCATCAGTCGCATCAAGTTTTCCATACCTAACATTTTCTTTAATGGTTCCGCTAAAAAGATGTGGAGCTTGAAGCACATAACCTAGGTTTTCGTGAATCCACTTGATAGGCATGTCTTTGTAATTTATGCCATCAATGAATATTTCTCCTTCAGTAGGTTCGTAAAACCTACAAAATAGGTTTACAATTGTGCTTTTACCAGAGCCTGTTTCGCCTACAAGAGCTATAGTTTGACCTGCATTGACCTTTAAGTTGAAATTTTTTAATACAGGTTCTCCTTCCTTATAAGAAAAACTCACATTTTTAAACTCCACATCGCCTTTTATCTCAGGCAAAAGGTCTTTTCTAAGGTTCGTTAAACCGCCGTATTTTTCAATTACCTCAGGAGAATCCTTTATTGCAGGTTCTTCTTCCAGAAGTTGAAAAACTCTCTCGGCAGAAGCCTGTGCAATTTGCATATCTGCCAATATTGCTGCCATTTGCATTACTGGCTCAAAAAATTGGCCGGTGTATGTTATGAAAGCGAATAGAGTCCCATAAGTAATAGCTCCAGCAAGAAATTCATGGCCGCCATTAACCACAGCCAATGCAGTGCCAACACTTGCGATTGTTATTACAATTGGTATATATATCGAAGAAATTACAGTAGCCCTTATGGAGTTCTTTTTATATGAAGTTGTAAGCTCTGAAAATTCATTTAAATTTAATTCTTCCCTCACCAAGGTCTTTGTGGTTTTAGCGCCTTGGATATCTTCGTTATATGCACCAGTTATCTCAGAATTTATCTTTCTAACTCGCCTTTGAGCGGTGAGTATTTTCCTCTGGAAATAAATGCTTATTACTGCAAGTGGAGGTACAACCATTAAAGTTATCAAAGCCAATTTAGGACTTAAGATAAACATATAAATCGTAACGCCAATCATTACAGTTATTCCCCAAGAAAAATCCACCAATCCCCATGAAATAGTTTCGCTAAGCCTTGTTATATCCGAAGTCATCCTTGCCATGAGCCAGCCGACAGCCTTATTGTCATAGTAGGACAGGGATAGCTCTTGCAGCTTAAGGAAACCTTTTTTCCTCAAATCATAAGCCATTTGATTTTCCAATTCTCCAGCATATTTTATGAATAAGAATATTATTAAACTCAATACACCGACAGCTATCACATATAGCAGTATAAATACAGGCAAGCCCTTAAAGCTTTTGTTAGCAATAAAATTGTCTACGGCATATCTGGTAAACATCGGGAAAGTGCTGTCTAAAAATCCTAGTCCTATATTTAAACTTATTAGGAATATGAATCTTTTCTTATACGGCTTCAAATATTTAAAGAAGTTTTTCCATATCCCTATATTTACCTTCTTAGTAACATCATCTCTATCTTCCATACTACACCTCCAGTTCCAACTCTAAATCATCTTCGATAGATGACTGGATTTCATAAATTCTCTTATAAAGTCCCTCTGTATTGATCAACTCTTCGTGAGTGCCCTTTTCAATGATCTTTCCGTCCTCTAAAACGATGATTAAATCAGCTTCGGACACAGTCGATATCCTATGGGATATTATAATAGTGGTAGCCTTGTTTTGCCTTGTTTTCAACGCTTTTCTAATTTGAACATCGGTTTCGGTATCAACTGCCGATAGCGAATCATCAAATATCACAATAGGAGTGTTGTTGATAATAGTGCGAGCTATTGCAATCCTTTGCTTTTGACCGCCAGACAGAGAAACGCCTCTTTCGCCGATTAAAGTATCATATTCATCTTCAAACTCTTTAATATCTTTATCAATAGATGCTATCTTTGCAGCATTGAATACAGAGTGGTCATCTACTGTTGGATTTGCGAATTTAATATTCTCTTTGATTGTTCTCGCGTACAGAAATGGCTCTTGAAGAATCAAACCAACATTTTTTCTAATCCATGCTTTATCGATAGTTTTTAATTCTCTGCCATCTATCTTTATCGAACCCTTGTCATAATCATACAGCCTTGGCAACAAATGGACTAATGAACTTTTACCAGAACCTGTAGATCCAATTATGGCAACAGTCTGACCTTTTTTGACCTCAAATGAGATGTCTTTAAGCACATCTTTTTTGCCGTCATAAGAGAAGTAGACATTTTTAAATTCAATGTTTCCTTTGATTTCAGGCTCTTCTCCATTTTCCCTTAAAATCTCGATAGGCTCACTCAAAATTTCATCAATTCTTTGGATGGATATGCTTGCTTTGCCCATATCTGTCAGCATTCTTCCCATTTGTCTAACTGGATAAATTATCATATTTACATAGTTTATAAACGCAAACAAAGTGCCAAGAGTTATTTCTCCCCTTATGACAAATACAGTTCCAACTACTAGGATGCTAGCTACCTCAAGCATGCTTACTAGATCGGATATGGACCAATAGTATGCGAGATTAAGTATCAGTTTATCCAATAGAGATTTGTATTTTAGGTTTTTCTCATCAAATTTTTCTATTTCATAATTTTCCATTGAAAACGCTTTTACTACGCGAATTCCAGTTAAATTTTCTTGAATGACAGTGCTCATTTGCGCTTCCGCTTCATCTGCTTTTCTAAACTCCCTTTGAATTTTTCCGAAGAAATAATATGCAAAGAGGAAGAGAAAAGGCAGAACCACCAACGAAATAATTGCCATTTTAGTATTCATGGTGAACATTATCACGACAATGAGCACCAACATGAAAATGGAACCAGCCATTTCAACTAATTGAATTGCCAAAAATCTCCTTATTGTATCTACATCAGAAGTACATCTTTGAATTAGATCACCAGTATCAGCTTTTACATGATATTCATAAGGAAGCTTTTGTATATGATCATATAAACCATCTCGCATTCTCTTAGTCATTTCTTCTGAAGCATAAGAGGAGCATATGTTTTTTATTAACATAAACAAACCCCTCGCAAGAGTTATCAATATTATTATAATTCCAATAATCCATAGGTGATTAAGTAGATAACTTCTGCCTCCGAAAAAATCAACAATTTGCAGCATGAGTTTTGATTCAATTGGTGAATTGCCAAATATTGAATCCAATGTGGTCCTTATTACCAATGGACGCAAGATGTTAAATAATACTGAAACAATAACTGAAATCATACCAAAAAGATAAATCGATTTCAAACCCTTTGTAAAGGGCATGATTTTTTTAAATTCTTTCATATGTTCACCTCGCTAAAAAAATAGCCACAGGCTTAGACCCATGGCTAATGTAAGTAATAAAAAAGCCACAGATATAGACCTATGGCTTAAAAATAATCACACAAAAAACATAGGCCGCAAAACAATATTTAAAGCTAAATCTATCATTCCAAAATTCTTCATCTTCACGACCTCCTTTCTTCTTTCCACATTAATTCTAACTTAATTTCCAGAAAAAAGCAATAGATTATTTAAAAATATTTTAACAATCGAAATATTTACAATAAACAGTCCTCTAAAGCGTCTAAATCTTTGATAGTGAATTTGCTTTTATAATAGTCTATAAGCCCTTCGTCTTTCATATTGGTAAGCTCTCTGGAAAGAGATGGCCTTGTTACATTAATAATTTGTGCCATTTTTTCACGGCTGTATGGCAATACAATATTTAAGGAACCAGTTTTTTTGTATTCTTTTAGCAACAAGTTTGCTATTTTTTTTCTAGCAGTATCGAGGGACAGTGTGGTCACCCTATCGCTTAATAGATGAATTCTATCCGAGAGAATTCTAGCAAAATTTTCAAATAATTTTTCATTCTGACTCATCAATTTTATGAGTCCCATTCTTGAGATAAAAAGAATTTCGCTTTGAGTAGTTGAAACTATCGAAGAAGGATATTCATTTTTCTGTGAGAAGATTATACTTTCAGCGAACACATCCCCTTTTCTAAAACCTGTAATAGTCAAAAACTTGCCCGATGGGAGTTCTCTTTGAACTTCAATTTCGCCATCTAATATTATACCTAAATTTTCACACACATAACCCTCAATAGCTATATAGTCATTTGGGAAAAACCTCTTTGTAAAATAAGTGCCATCATAATTCTTGTCGAGGTATTCAAATGATTTCTTTATTTCCTCATAGCTCATGCCGCTAAATAGTGGCGAGCTTTGAAGCACATCGACCATTTCCATATCCATCACCTCCTCGATAAAAATATTATACCCCCAAAATAGTTAAAATTATATCTATATTAATGAAATCATTACAAATTTTTACTGTGAGTGATTATATAGTTAAAAACTGGGTAATACTAATATAGCTAAGATTAAAAATTTAGTTAAGATATAGGAGGAGATATATATGTCAGATAAAGTATTAAAGGCACTAAATGATCAATTTAATTTTGAAATGCAATCAGGCTATCTATATTTAGGCATGGCAGGATATTGTGCAGCAGAAAATATGAATGGTATGGCACATTTCTTTACAAAACAAGCTTATGAAGAATTTGGACATGCAATGAAATTCTTTGGCTATATAAATGAAATTGATGGAAGAGTAACGACACAAGCTATGCCAGAGCCAAGAAACGATTTTAATTCATTCTTGGATTGCTTCAAAGCTGCTTTAGAACATGAAAAGAAAGTAACTGGCAGAATTTATTCAATATTGGAATTGGCAAAAGAAGAAAAACACTATCCAACAGTTGAATTCTTGCAATGGTTTGTAAAAGAGCAGGTTGAAGAAGAAGCAAACTTTAGAGATATTGTAGCTAAACTGGAAAAGATAAACGAAAGCTTCCAAGGTTTGATGCTGTTAGACAAAGAACTAGGGATGAGAGAATAAAACAAGCGACCATTAGGTCGCTTATTTATTTACTGGTTCTCTAATTTGTCTAAATAGCTTATCTCTGCATCTATTAATTCCTTTAATTTTCGCAATTCACTTTCTGACAAAGTTATACCTTTGCCCATTCTAATGTGATCACTGTCCCATGATCTGATATCGTATTTAGGCTCTTGTCCATTCCAACTAACTCTATTTAGTTCTTTTTTCCAACCCTTCGATTTCTCTGAAATAGTTCCTAAGTTGTTGATAATCTCAAACTTTAATTTTTCACTATCAGACATTTTTTCACCTCTGTTCAATTTTATTTTACGATTATCATTAAAGAAGGTTTATTTTTTGTTGCTAAAGATCCTCTTTTTTCGAATGAATAACTATAATTTAAATTATTTAAAATATCTATTAAATCATTTCTATAAACATCTTTGTCTATTACCCAAATTATACTTGAGGTCTCTCTGTTGTCGACATAATCAATGTTATTATTGTTTAGAAAATCTAAAAGATATTTAATTGTTCTTTGTTCTACTTGATTTTTCATTGGTACTCTTGTATCATCTGTTTTTTTTTATTTGTGATATATGGGAGTGAGTCTTCTTTAATCTTTTTTGGAGTTGTATTATTACCATTTTCCCAATCCATTCTGATTTGATTTGCACGTATTTTTATATTTTCAAGTAATACAGATGAAACTTCATATTTCTGAACCTTTAATTCTTCTGTAAAAATACCAAACTCTTTTAAATCAGAATAAACTCGCTTCATTGTTAATTCAGGATTTGAATAATATTCACTTCCACGAATCCTTATGAACCTCCAACCCAATCTTTCTAAAATAGTTTGTCTTTCCAAATCTTTACGTATTTGCTCTTCAGAACTATGGTAGGAGTCGCCATCACATTCAATTGCTATTTTTCTATCGCCATATTGAACCACTATGTCTATCCTGTAAGATCCTACTTCCCATTGTTGAGTTATGTTGTAACCAGCACTAAGTAGTGATCCAGCAACGGATTTTTCAAATTCTGATTCAGATTTTTGATCTAGTGATTTTTCGATATAAAAACTTGGATTATCTGCATACTGTAGCAAATCTCTGCGAATATCACCTTCTTTTAAATCTTTAGTATAATCTAGTGAATGCACAATCCATAACTGATCTTTGGCTCTACTTGTTGCAACGTTATATCTTTGTTTAGTTGACTGCTCAGCTCCTTCACCTCTAAGATACAATGGGCCGTCACCCTCATTGCTGTCTACCATAGAAAGAAAAATTATATTGCGTTCATCTCCTTGGAAATTAGATGCATTGCCGCACACTATACGTCTTTCTTCAATTACAGTAGGAGGTAGTTTTTCAAGCAACAAATTTTGTATAAGTTTTGATTGGTCATCGCCTAACAAAGATATTACGCCAAATGTTTTATTGTCGTATTCAGGCTGTTCTATACAAGCTGAGATCAAAGAAACTATTTCTAATGCTTCAGCTTGATTAGTTTTTCTACCTGGAGTTCTTGCGCCCATTTCCACCCTATGACTAACGACATTTGGGAATATATTGCACGAATGCTTGTCTCTTAATGGTTTTATTTTGTAATCATAAGACAAGTAATTGCTATAGCCTATAATATCTGGCATGCACCTAAAGTGCTCTCTTAGCATTAGTGAATCGTATGTCATACTAGATATGTCGTATAGTGAAGTTTTGGCATCATAAAGAGACCAGTTAGGAATGAGATCTTTTATGTGCATTCTTGCTAAAGCATTAATTTCATCTGTATCTACTCCTATTGACATAGGGCTTACTTGTTTATCATCACCAACAACAATAATCTTTTTTCCAAAATATGTTATTGCTATGGCTGTAATATCAGATTGACTAGCTTCGTCGATAATAATGACATCAAATATATTTTTGCCGGGATCTAATGTTACCATAGCGGTGTTTATTGTCATAATCCATGCAGGTACAGCATTTTGACATTTAGCCATATGTTCTTTTGCTTCCTTTCTAAGTTTAGGAGCATTTTTTCCTGTACCTTTGCCGATTTTTTTCATTAGTAACTTCCAACCGCTTAAAGCTTGCTTCATTTCTATATTTTCCTGAGTTCTAATTAGAAGATTTAGCCAAGCTTTATTTGCTGCTAATTCTTCTGTTTTTTTCCTTAAATTAACTGATAGTTCTAAAGACTTTTTCTGCAGTTCATCAAGCGATTCAGCATTTATTTCTTCAATTATAGTATTAAATTGCTTACATTGCCAAGCTATATCTATTTTTTCGGGACAGATCGATTTTGAATGAATGCCTTCTCTGTTAGAAATAGCATTAGCCCAAGATGGTGCAACAGAAGATATCCTATTTAGAATTTCTCTTCGCCAAATTTGCAAATCGCGTTTTGAAAATATTTCTATTAAGTGATTGTATGATCTTTCATACAGTGTATGGTCTTCATCTTTTATCGCTATTTTTAAATCATTGCATATCTTAGATTCTTTTCTCTTGTTAAACTCCAAAATATTGATTAATTCATTTAACTTGATATTAGTATTTTTTTGCTCCATGAATAATTTTAATAAATTAATGTAAATTGGCATTTTATTATCCATAAAATTAAAGATTTTTTTGACTTTAACTAGATTAGAATCTAATACACTAAATTCGCACAGAATTATTTTGTTGAAATCTAATGATTTTAACATTTCATCAAGTTCTTTAAATTCATTCTCATACCAATCCAAAAAATAATTTATAGTTGAGATATAATTATAGCAAATCTCTTCAGGTGATTCACTCAATTGGTCATACGATATAAAATCATCACGATATATTAATTCATCCCATAAATAAGATAAATTTTGTCGCATTTCCAATAATTCAATATGCTTTAGTATTAATTCAAAATCTAAGACTGAAGTTGGCTTTTTACCGTTAATTTTTATATTGTCAACTAAATTCCTCAAATGTGGTTTAAAGAATAAAATTGTTCCTGATAAAATGTTGTTCTTTTGAGAAATATTTGCTAATTCTGTTATTTGTGTTTTGCTGTCGATTATATCTATTGATTTATCTATATCAATTTTTTTATTAATAATTTCTAATGGTAATGATTGAACATAATCATATGTTTCTGTAATAGAATTTATTAAATTTTCCCATTTTTTCCTAGAGTTGCCTCCTGCCTTCCCATCGGCAACTGCATAAAATATCCAGCTGGGTATAGGAGCGTCTTGCTCTGTGCTGTTGTGTAATTTGCTAATTATATTGTTGATAAAACCTTCAAGATCTTTGATAGTGTCTAAGTCTATATTTCTTGCTATTAAAAATTCATGGTCATCTTTTGAGCCAGCAATACAATTATCTTGAAAGTTAAATTCTATATTGAATGATAATTTTCTTTTAATACTTTCTAATTCTTCATTTGCAGACATTCTATTTCCGATTATTTCTTTGAAATCATGTGGAGATATCAATAATTTTGGATCGGGAATATCCAAATCTAATTCTTTTTCGTCAAATGGGCTTATATTATCATTAGTGCTATATAGTTTTTCCAAGTCAAAATTAGTAGCGGGTAGTGGTTCGTAAGGTTTTACTTTACCTGGAATTACATTTAGGTATTCTTTATTTTTAGCTACAAACTTAGCAGCTTCTGATGGTGAATAGCTGTTCCCATTATAAACTATCGGTTTAAATTCACTATATTTTATTTTGTAAATTTTTCTCCTTACATTAGACAAGTCATCAATTATATTTTCCCTTTCTTTCTCAGTTGATTTAATTGATTTTTCCAATGTATTTAAATTTGTTCTTGATATGTATTCAGAAATATCATTAATTGATTTTTCCATGTCTTTATATGAATCATCTAAAACTGATACACAAAGAGGTTTTATAGATTCAGGGACTTGATCTTTAAGCACTGATAGTGCTTTTTTAGTATGACTAGTAATTAGGACACTCTTTCCTTGTGATAAAAAATGGCCAATAAGATTCGCAATAGTATGAGTTTTACCTGTTCCTGGGGGACCTTGTACTAATACAGCATCATGATACTCTATTCTTTTTGCAATTTCAAGTTGCTCACTATTTGCCGGCTTGGATAGCAAAATGTCTATGCTTTCACCACTAATGTTTGCCAATTGTTCTTCAATAGAATACTCTTTGTCTTCAAATTTTTTTTGAATGTAGTTTTCTCCAACTATGTTAAGTAAATGGGTAGGAACATAGTTGTTTACCTCTATGTTATGTATAATTTGATCAATGACTTTTGGCGTTCCATCTATTCTTTTTTGGATAAAAAAAACAGGCTTCCAATATGTTTTTAATATTGCATCATCATTAATATCCTCTTCATTTGAGTCTATAAACTTACTTTTTGGAGACAAACCATAAGTTAAACTTTTCATAAAATTTTTCGTATCATTATTGTCTAGAGGATGGTATTCGTTTTCTTCAAGATCTTTAATTAATTTATCTAAGGAATGATCTTCAAGATCCGGTGTTTGATGTAATAGTATTTCATAAAGATAAGAGCTATTATCTGTATCAACTATTTTTATAATGTTATTCTTTGAATCAAATTCAAAATCAATCTTCTTAATTAAAACTGGATGATTTATGCTTGTTTCATGAGTGTGCCTAAATAAGCCATTACCAACTACAAATTCAAGCGTTTCCGGTTCTTTATTAAGATCTATATAAGCATTGTATAAATTCATAAAGAAATCTCGAGTCTTTTCTATTGTTTTTTGCCTAGCAACCCATTTATCTCGTGAATCCAACCAAAGATGCATTGCTTCTACACGTTCAGGAGAAATTTCAAATATCTCAAGGTTCTCACCTAATTCAGATGAAGATGGCTTTATGCTAATATTTGATTTGTAATCGTCCCAATCTCCATCAATCCAATTAATAATTACCTTATCAGGTTTTGGGCATTTTTCATACTCGGGTTTTCTAATTTCTAAAATAACATTTGAATCATATTCATAATCCGCATATTTATCCCTTGAATAAATTTTTATATTTTCTGGATCTATAGGGATATCATTTAAAAATACATGCCAATGTTGCTTGTTAACATCTACTATTTTAGTAAATTTTAAAGAACTAAATTCTTTTAGATACTTATATAGCGCTATTGCTTTCCCTGAACTATTAGACATAAAACACACCTCAAGTACTTAATATATTGTTCTTATTATAACATATTTATGCTTTTATTTTGACAATTTATTTTATATATAGGCTAAAATTAGCTAGTTATGATAATATTACAATGTCATTATTGATATCATAATTAATGGTCTATTTATGATATAATAATCGTAGTTTATTAAATTTTGTCTATTTATGCCGATAGTATATTTAGTTGAAATAAAGGGGGCATTATTTTGAAATTAATAGTTGAAGGGAATATTTACTTTTTAGAAAAAGATGGAGAAGTTATAGAAAAAATAGCAGATATTTTGAGTCAAGAGGTAGAAAATGCAAATAAAGTTATAAGATCAATAATCGTAGACGGATTAGAACTGTATCAAGACTATTTTGAATACATACTTGACAATTTAGACAATATAGAAGAAATAGATGTAAAACTAGCTACATACAAAGAATTGGTCAACGAAACTCTAATTGGCACAGTAGATTATTTGGAAGGCGCTTCTAATGAATTAGAACCTTTAAGCGAAGAATTTTATGCTGAACCAACAAAAGAATCTTGGGAAAGATTTTCAGACTTGATAGAAGGCATAAATTGGATAATAAGTGTATTCAACTTAATTGACAACGATAAAACACTAATAGAAGCATTGCCAAGCTATGAAATATGGAATCTATACGCAAAAGATGTGCTCACGTTAAATGAGCTAATTCCACAAATGAGCGATGCATTAAACATAAAAGACAACACATTGCTCGCAGATTTAATGATTTATGAAATACTTCCAATATACAATGACATGAGAGAACAATTAATCAGTTTGTACAACATAGAGGAGAATTAATATGCGAAGTTTAAGCAATATAAATTATTTAAAGGCTAATTTCAAATCCGCTTGGGAAAATATTAAAGACATTGACGAAGATTCAATAATAGATATAGTTATCGAAGAATCCAAAGCAGGATTGAACACTCTTAAGTTTAGAGAAGAAAATGCTTTTAAATACGTACACAGCAAGTATGACCCTTTAAAAGAAGCGCAAAGCATTGTGAAAAAATATGAAAAAGAACTAGAAAAAAGCGGAATGGCAATATTTTTTGGCACAGGGCTAGGCTATCATATTGAGCTGATTTTAAGAACATATCCTGACATCAAGGCATATATCTATGAGCCAAATAGCGAAGTGCTGTATTATTTTTTCAAAGAGCGATCATTTTCAGAAGCCCAACTCAAACGATTTAAAAATGTTTTCGCCGATAGAGATTCTTTTTTATCGGAAATAGGTCAAATAATCAAACTAAACAGGGATTCATTTACTATAGTCGAGTTGCCTGCATATATGACTATATACCCTGATGAGTATGAGTTTTTTATCAATGCAATAAAGACCATAGTCAGAGATAGAAGGAGCAGTATTTTAACAGAATACTCATTTCAGAAGCGTTGGATAATAAACTCGATGAAAAACTTTAAACACGTGTTGAATACACCAAATGCAATAGTAGAAAACAAAGGAAAGTTTAAAGATATTCCGGCAATTTTGGTGGCTGCAGGGCCATCATTAAATGAGGAAATAGAAAATATTAGAAAAATCAAAGATGAAGGACTTGCATACATATTTAGTGTAGGTTCAGCCATCAACACATTGATTGCAAACAACATACATCCAGACGCAGCGACAACATATGATCCGACTGAGCACAACCAAAAAGTATTTTTGAAGGTTAAAGAACAAAATATAAAGGATATTCCGCTTATATTCGGCTCATCGGTTGGATATGAAACAATTGAAAATTATCCAGGAAAACTATATCACATGATTACATCTCAAGACAAAATCTCAAACTATTATTTGGATAATGAAAATACAGAGCCGATAGATATAGTGCTTGATGCTCCGAGTATTGCTGTAGTTACGCTTCAGTTGTTGAATTATTTAGGATTTAACCCAATCATATTGGCAGGACAAAACTTAGCTTATGTAGGCTCAAAACAGCACTCAGAAGGAGTGTTTTACAGCAACGACTTATCTGACGAAGAATTAAAAAACGCGCTTGATGTCAAAGATGTTTACGGGAATACAATAAAGACAAACAATGGGTACAATTCCATGAGGCGACAAATGGAGAGCTATATAAAGCAACTTAACAATTTAACAGTAATTAATACCACAAAAGGTGGCGCAGCTATAGATGGAGCTCCATTTGTAGAGTTGGACAAAGTCATGAAAGATTATTTAAAAAATAGAGTAGTAGAAAAAGATTTTTTGGACAATTGGAACATGCACTACGATCCCCAAAAGTTAAAAGAAAAAGTTGACAATATGAACGTATTCAAAGAAGAAGCAAATGATATAATGAAAGAATATTATTCATTATTGGACAAAATGGAAACTCTATTAAAAAACAACAACTTCAAAGAACTCCAGAATATGTTCAATTTATTAAATATAACAATCGACAAAATAGAGGAAAATCCATATTTCAATACATTTATTCTACAGATGAATCGACTCTATCATCAACTTCTATCAGAAGAGATAAATATATTGGCCGAAGAGAAAAATGCTAGGAAGAAAAATGAGAAGTTGATAAAAGAATACAGGACATTTATGGATAGATGCAAAAATGACATAGAAATACTTGAACCAATATATAGTGAATTAACAGACAATATATTAGATTATTGTAAATAATTAAGTGGCTATTGCCACTTTTTTATTGACATATACATTTATATATTCTAATATTAGAATATAAAGATATAGGGGGTAGCTGATGGAGATTGATAGAAAATTATTTAACGAAAAAGCGGATTTGCTAAAGCTTATAGCTCATCCTATCAGACTTTGCATACTGAAAGGTCTGATTGAAAATGGCGAGAACAATGTTTCATTTATGCAAAGCTGCTTAGATGTTCCACAGTCGACAGTTTCACAGCATTTGGCAAAACTCAGGACTGCTGGGATAATAGAAGACAACAGACGGGGCAACGAAGTGTATTACAAAATAAAAGACGATGAAGTAATAAACATAATAAAATTGTTATTCAATGAAAATTAGGAGGCTAAAAAATGGGTAAAAAAGTATTGATTGTTGGTGGAGTAGCAGGTGGAGCAACTGCTCTAGCAAGGCTAAGAAGATTGGATGAAAGCGCAGAAATTATTTTATTTGAAAGAGGCGAATACGTATCTTTTGCGAACTGCGGTCTTCCATATTACATTGGCGGAGAAATCGAAGAAAGAGAACAACTTCTAGTAAGCACACCAGAGAGTTTGAAATCTAAATTTAATGCAGACATAAGAACATCAAATGAAGTTTTAAAAATAAATAGAGAAGAAAAAACAGTTGAAGTAAAAAACCACAAAACAGGTGAAATATACAAAGAACCATATGATTATTTAATTCTTTCAACTGGTTCAAGTCCATTAAAGCCACCTATCCCCGGAATAGATGCGCCTAACATCTTTAGCCTTTGGACTATACCTGACACAGACAAGATAAAAGGATATATCGACACTAACAAACCAAAATCAGCGATAGTAGTAGGCGGTGGATTTATAGGGCTTGAGATGGCTGAAAACTTACACGCACAGGGCCTAGAGGTCTCAATCGTAGAAATGCTAGATCAAGTTATGGCGCCGATAGACTTTGAAATGGCACAAATAGTACATGAACATTTAAAATCCAAAGGTGTAAAACTTCATCTCAAAGATGGCGTGTCATCTTTCTCATATGACAATGGCAAAACTACTGTCACTCTGCAATCTGGAGAAAAAGTAGTAGGAGACATGGTAATATTGTCAATAGGAGTTAGACCAAACGGCGAATTAGCTAAAGAAGCTGGACTTGAAATCAACCAAAGAGGCGGAATTGTAGTAGATGAGTTTTTAAAGACCTCCGATGAATCAATTTATGCAATAGGAGATGTAATCGAAGTAGTAGACTATATAACTAAAAATAAGACAATGGTGCCGCTCGCTGGACCTGCCAACAAACAAGGCAGAATTGCAGCAAACAACATTTTAGCTAGCTATGATGAAAATTATAAAGGTACTCAAGGCACTAGCATTGCTAAAGTATTTGATTTGACAGTAGCAAATACAGGGATAAATGAGAAAAATTTAAACAAATCAGGCAAAGAATACAAAAAAGACTATCAAATTGCTCTCATTCATGTAAACTCACATGCTGGATATTACCCAGGAGCATTGCCAATGACAATCAAGCTGATATTTGACAATGAAGGCAAAGTCTTAGGGTCACAGATAGTCGGATATGATGGGGTTGACAAGAGAATTGATGTAATAGCAACTGCAATTAGATTCAATGCCACTGTTAGTGATTTAATGGAGCTTGAACTTGCATACGCACCTCCATATTCTTCAGCTAAAGATCCTGTAAACATGATTGGATTTGCTGCAGACAATATATTAAAAGGCTTAACAGAGCAAATACTTTGGCGAGAATTAGACAGCGTCGATAAAAACACTCATGTGCTTTTGGATGTCCGTGAAGATGTTGAAAGAGAACTAGGGTTTATTGAAAATTCAATTCACATTCCTCTAGGGCAACTCAGAAATAGATTGAATGAACTAGATAAATCAAAGACCTATATAGTATATTGCGCTGTAGGCTTAAGAGGTTACATTGCAGACAGAATTTTAAGACAAAATGGATTTAAATCACTAAATTTAGCAGGTGGATTCAACACATACAAGACCATGTACATGCAAGACAAAAAAGACTCAGAACCAATAGCATTCTCTGATTCAGGAGTTGTTGAAACTCCAAAGAAAGAAGAGTATATAGGCGAGACAATTAAATTAAATGCTTGCGGTCTATCTTGCCCTGGACCAATCATCCAAGTAGCCGAGAAAATGAAAGAGTTAAAAAATGGGGACATACTAGAAGTTCAAGCAACAGACCCAGGCTTTATCAATGACATAAAAGCATGGTGTCAAAATACTAAAAACACATTTATATCTGAAGAAAAATTAAAAGACAGATGGGTAGTAAGGATAAAAAAGGGATTGGCACTGTCAGATATAGTTAAAGATGAAAAAGGTTTTGTGGAAGTAAACGCAGGCAAAAAATCAAAGACATTGATAGTTTTCAGTGGCGATTTAGATAAGACAATAGCTTCATTTATCATCGCAAATGGAGCGAGGGCAATGGGAAATGAAGTGACCATGTTTTTCACATTCTGGGGATTAAATATTTTGAGGAAACCAGAAAAAGTTGAAGTTAAGAAAAATTTTATAGAAAAAATGTTTGGAATCATGATGCCAAGGGGTACGAAAGAACTAGGATTATCTCGAATGAATATGGCAGGCATGGGTGCAAAGATGATTAGAAAAGTAATGAAAGACAAAAACATTCAATCCGTAGAAGAACTTATGGAATTAGCTATAAATTCGGGTATAAGAATAATAGCTTGTCAAATGAGCATGGATGTAATGGGGATAAAAAAAGAAGAATTATTTGATGGCGTAGAAATAGGTGGAGTTGCAACATATCTAAACGCTGCAGATGAATCAAATGTAAATTTATTTGTTTAGAATATTGTCTTTAGACATTAAATAATTTTTTTACCCTAGACTTAAAATTAATTTTAGTGTATACTATAGATGTAAATCAAAATTGTAATCATTACAATTTTGATTTACATTGTAGATAAAATATATAAAAATACAAGGGGGTAATATTTTATGAACGCAATGACACAAGACAATTTAAGATCTGCATTTGCAGGAGAAAGCCAAGCACATATGAGATATAGAATTTGGGCAGACAAGGCTGACAAAGATGGTTTCCCAACAGTAGCAAGACTATTTAGAGCAACATCAGATGCTGAGCAAATTCATGCTACATTCCATTTCAATGCTTTAAGAGATGTAGTTGGATCATTTTTAGTAGCATCAGGTGGAGGATTTGGTTTAGGTTCAACATCTCAAAATCTTCAAGGTGCAATCGATGGAGAAATGCACGAAGTAACTCAAATGTACCCTGCTTACATAGCAGTAGCACAATTGCAGGGAGAAAAAGAAGCTGAAAATGCTATGAAATACGCAGTAGCAGCTGAAAAAGTACATGCAGAGCTTTATACAAAGGCTAAAGAATATGTAGACCAAGGTAAAGATTTAGACGCAAAAGTAGTAAAACTTTGCCCAGTCTGTGGTTATATAACAATAACTGGAGAAGAAGACAAATGCCCACTTTGTGGTGCATCAATCGACAAATTCATAGAGTATTAATCATTGAGCGCTTTTAAAAGCGCTCTTTAATCTGTAAGGGGTGATCACTTGTTTATAGAAGTCATTATAATATCTATACTCATAGCCTTTTTAAGAGGAGGAAAACTTAATAATCTTACATATGTTCGCATCAAAGGGATTGGATTTATGATACTTGGACTTGTCATCTACTCTATCTCAATAAGATATATTGCAAATACAAACAATGAAATCTCAAAAATTCTATTTTCAAATTTATCAATCATAAATATAATCACATTCGGATTAATATTATTTGGCTTATATAAAAATAAAAATATATCTGGAATAAAAACATCTATGATTGGAATAATTCTAAACCTGCTTCCAACTGTCGCAAATGGCGGGCGAATGCCTGTGTCAAAAAATGCACTTGAAAAATTAAACATGATTGATCAACTAAAAGTCCTAGAAGAAGACATCGTAATCACCCACACTCTCATGACAAATTCAACTAAATTTAAATTCCTTTCGGATATAATACCAGTTAAATACTTCTTGCCTAAAGTAATAAGCATAGGGGATATAGCATTATCCATAGGCATATTTCTAATGATTCAGAAATTTATGACTTCTAAAGATGTGTTGCAGTAAATTTTCATAAGATGTACAATTGTACTATAGTTAAATGGGAGTGGATTAGATGAAAAGAGGTATGAGATATATAATTGCAGTATTGATATTGTCGATATTATCTGGATGCAGCAGCGTATATACTCAACCTGAAGCATCGCAGACCGATATTGATGAAAACGTTACCAGAGAAGAGTTGACTCCTGCATTAGAAGAACCACCTGAAACAGTTGAAAAAAATACAGAAATAGACATCCTTTTTGCCGGAGATATCATGCTTCATATGCCGCAAATAAATAGTGCAAAAGTTTCTTTAGGATATGATTTTACTCCGCCATTTCAATATGTAAAGCCATATGTAGAAAAAGCAGACTTTGCTATTGCAAACATAGAAACATCCTTTTCAGATAAGGATAAACCCTTTAGCGGATTTCCTCTATTCAATTCACCTGTAGAAATTTTAGATGCAATAAAACTCACTGGTTTTGATTTACTTTCAACAGCTAATAATCATGTACTTGATCAAGGCAGAGATGGAATTATCAAGATGATTGATGAAATAGATAAAAGAGAATTGCTCTATGTCGGCACAAGTAAAGACATTTACACGCCTTACAGGATTGTTGATGTAGAGGGCATAAAGATTGGAATAATGACTTATGCTTTTTACTTAAACGGTTTAAACAGCCGATTAACTGACGATGAAAGAGGTAGAATGATAAATGTATTTGAAGAAAAAAGAGCTATAAAAGACATTGAAAACGCAAAAGCAGACGGAGCAGAATTTATAATACTCTTTTTGCATTGGGGAAATGAGTATCAAACAACTGCAAGCGACTATCAAAGGCAAACTGCGAAAACACTTGCAGAAAATGGAGCTGATATAATCATAGGCTCTCATCCCCATGTGATACAAGACAGTGAAACTATAGATGTAGGAAATAAAAAAGTAAATGTTTTTTATTCGCTCGGAAATTTTTATTCTAATCAAAGAAAAGAAACCATGGGCAACTCACTCACAGAAGATGGCGCTATGCTAAATTTACATATAGTTAAAGATAATCTTTCAAATGAAGTCAAATTAGAAAGAGTTACGCCAATACCAACATGGGTTTACAAGAGAAAAACAAATGAAAAAAATGAATACTTTATTTTGCCTGTAAAAGATGCCCTTGACGGAAATCTAGACATAGACTTACCTGAAGGTGTTTTAACGAGGCTAAAGAAAAGTTATGAAGATACCTCTACACAGCTTAATTTATATATAAATTGACACAAATAGCTCTTATTAATGTATAATATAAGAATAGACTAATGCAAAGGATGGGAGCCCATGCAAAGTATAATAAATTCCTTCATAAACATAAGAATAAGAGATATCATAGACATTCTCATAGTCGCTTTTGTATTATACAGGATATTGCTTTTAATTAAAGAAACACGTGCAGAGCAATTGATGAAAGGTATAGGCATATTGCTAATACTAACTAAACTGAGCGAATGGGCAGAGTTATACACTATAAATTGGATACTTAGCAATGCTATGACCGTAGGAACGTTGGCGCTGTTAATAGTCTTCCAGCCAGAACTTAGAAGAGGACTCGAATCTCTTGGAAGGAGCAGATTTTTTACAAAATCTTTTGTAGACATCAGGACAGAAAATATGGCAAAGGTCGTTGATGAGATCGTAGAAGCATGTGCTTCTCTGTCAAGACAAAAAATAGGAGCTCTAATGGTATTTGAAAGGCAGACTGGACTAAACGAAATAGTGGAGACAGGAACTAAGATAAATGGCAATGTAAGCGCAGACTTACTCATAAATATATTCATACCAAATACACCGCTTCATGATGGGGCAGTAATCATCAAAGACAACATAATAAAAGCTGCCGCTTGTTTTTTGCCTCTTTCAGAAAGCAGCGTAATATCAAGAGAATTAGGCACAAGACATAGAGCAGCAATAGGAATAACTGAAAGGTCTGACAGCTTGGCTGTTATTGTGTCTGAAGAAACAGGAGCTATATCAGTTGCTGAAAACGGCAACATATCTAGATATATCGATCCAGAAACTTTAAAGGAGATCTTACTCAACATGTACAAACCCAAGAGTGGAAAAGATTCATTCTTGAAATGGAGGTCCAAATATGGAAAAGAGGAATAATAATTTATCCTTAAAACTAGCAACTTTGGTAGTGGCGATACTTCTATGGAGTTATGTTATGAGTGAGGTCAATCCTGTAATAAGAAAGGAATTTAAAAATATAACGGTAAATTATTTAAATGTGCAATCCTTGGAAAGACAAGGTCTTGTGATAATGAGCCCAGAAAGTGCCAAAGTAAATGTAGAGATAACTGGGAAGAAAAAAGAAGTAGACAAAGTGTTAGCTTCAAACATATACGCAGAAGTTGACTTGTCTGGCTATGGAGAAGGACAAGTTAGAGTGCCTATCTCGGTTAAACTCTTAAACAACACCGCGGATGTTTCAGTAAGCAATATTTCACCACAAGAAGTTTTGTTTACACTTGAAAAGACTATACCTAAAGAAATAACCATAACTCCTGAGACTATCGGAGAATTGCCTGAAAAATATGTTGTGGGAGAAATTACATCCGAACCTGAAACAATAATCATAAGAGGCCCAAGGAGCTGGGTAAACGAAGTCGACAAAGCTGTGGCAACAGTCGATGTGACAAATAAGACAAAAGACTTTACCGACACTGTCCCTATAAAGCTATTAAATGGCGAAGGAGAAGAAGTGGTTGGAGTTGAAAAAGAGCCAAGTTTTGCAAAACTCACAGTTCCTATACTTCAAACTAAAGAACTGCCAGTAGAACTAGTCATCGAAGGCGATGCTCCTGAAAATACTTCAATAACAAATATTTTGCTAAACCCAAGCACAGTTAAAGTAAAAGGGTATGAACAAGATTTGAATTTATTAGAAAACATCAAGACAAAACCTGTGGACATAAATCTACTGCTAGATACAAACAAGATAGAAGTAGAACTAGATTTACCTGAAGGTATAGAACTAGTCGATCCAACTATCAAAGTATCTGCGACATATACCTTGGAAGAAATGATAGAAAAGACATTTGAGATAAAGGTGAGCGAAATGAAAATATCAAATTTATCTCAAGATTTGAAGCTTGATGACGAAAGTTTAGAAAAAAGCGTAAAAGTGACAGTAAAAGGATTAAAAAATATCATAGATGAAATAAATAAAGATGATTTAACGCCAACTATAGACCTTGACAATTTAACTGAAGGAACTCACCAAGTGACACTCACTTGGCCAACTGTAGAAAATATAATCATATCAAAAGTAGACCCTGAAACATTAAATATAAGTTTAATCAATAATTAAGGGGGAAATTTATGGAAAAAAGATATGTTTTAGCTATCAATCCTGGCTCGACATCGACAAAAGTCTCCTTGTTTGAAGGGGAAAAAGAAGTAAAATCCAAAAAGCTCGAACACGATAAAAAGGATTTAGAGAATTTCGACCGCATAATTGACCAGTTTTCGTATAGGCTCAAAGCTATCGAAGATTGGCTAAATGAAGAGAACATAAGCCTTGAATCCTTAAGAGCAGTTGTAGGCAGAGGTGGGCTTTTAAGACCAATGCCAAGTGGGACATATCTTGTAACTGACGCAATGATACTCGATCTTCAAATAGGCATACAAGGCGAACACGCATCTAACTTAGGAGGAATATTAGCAAAGCATTTGGCAGATAAATTGGGCATCAACGCTTATATAGTAGATCCTGTTGCGGTGGACGAGTTTGAAGATGTCGCGAGGATTTCAGGACTCAAAGAAATCCCGCGAAGATCTCTTGTGCACGCATTAAACATCAAAGCAGTTTGCCACAGATATGCAGACGAAAAGGGCAAAAAAATTGATGAGCTAAATTTAGTCATAGCTCATCTAGGCGGCGGGATTTCAATTTCTCCAATTAAAAATGGAAGAATTGTAGATGCAAACAATGCAAACCAAATGGGACCATTTTCACCTGAAAGATCTGGAACACTTCCGGTAGGCGATTTAGTAGAGCTATGTTTCTCAGGTAAATACAATGAGAGAGAATTAAAGAAAATGACACATGGAAAAGGTGGACTTGTGTCGTATTTAGGGACATTCGATGGGAGAGAAGTCTTAAAGAGAATAGAAGATGGCGACATTTACGCCAAATTAATCTACGATGCGATGTGCTACCAAATAGGAAAAGAAATAGCTTCAATGGCAACAGTCTTAAAGGGAAATGTAGAAGCAATTATAATCACTGGAGGACTGGCTTACTCAAATTATTTGATTGAAAAAGTTAAAGAAATGGTAAGCTTTATAGCGCCCATTTATATATATCCTGGAGAAGACGAGATGAGAGCATTAAACGAAGGCGTGCTCAGGGTATTAAACAATGAAGAAAATGCAAAAATCTATGAAGAAGAGGTGGAAAAATGGTAGAAACATTTGAAAGCTTATTTGAAAAAGCTAAAAACAATGGCCCTAAAAAAATCGCAGTAGCAGTAGCACAAGACGAAGATGTATTGGGAGCCATTAAATTAGCACATGAAAATAAGATAGTAGATCCCATTTTAGTAGGCGATGAAGAAAAAATAAGAGAAATTGCAAAAGAAATTGGTTTTGACTTGTCAAACATCGAAATCATAGACGAAAAAGATGGATCATTAGCTGCAAGAAAAGCCACAGAACTGGTAAGTTCAGGAAAAGCTTGTGTGCTTATGAAAGGCCTCATAGACACATCGATCATCATGAAACAAGTTCTAGACCATGAAATAGGGCTAAGGACAGGAAATGTCATAAGCCACATCGCGCTGTTTGAAGTTCCAACATACCATAAGATGTTTATCGTCACAGACGCAGCCATGCTAATAGCACCTGATTTAAATCAGAAAAAGGGCATCATTGAAAACGCTGTCAGCATAGCACACAAACTTGGAGTTGAGACGCCAAAAGTTGCAGTACTAGCAGCCAAAGAAAAAGTATCTGAAAAAATGGAAGCAACAGTACACGCAAAGCTATTAAAAGAGATGAATGAAAGAGGAGAAATAAAGGGCTGCATTGTAGATGGACCATTTGCGCTAGACAATGCAGTAAGCAAAGAATCTGCTCGAATAAAAGGCATAAAGAGTGAAGTAGCAGGAGATGCTGACATTCTTTTAGTGCCAGATATCGAAGCGGGGAATGTTTTGTACAAAGCGCTTACATTTTTAGCAAATGCAAAATCAGCAGGGCTAATAGTTGGAGCTAGAAACCCAATTGTGCTGACTTCAAGGGCAGACAGTGAAGAAGCAAAATTAAACTCCATAGTACTAGCTACACTAATGGCAAATTAGGAGGAAAACATGGCAAAACATAAAATATTAACTATAAATCCAGGTTCAACTTCAACTAAAATCGCAGTATTTGAAGACGAAAATCAAATTTTTGAAGAAACTCTAAGACATGATGTAGATGTAATAGGAAAATACAAATCAATAGTTGACCAATATGAATTTAGAAAAGACATCATAATAAATTCATTAGAGAAAAACAACATAAAAATCCAAGAGCTAGATGCGGTAGTCGGCAGAGGTGGCATGTTAAAACCAATCGAAAGTGGAACATATGAAGTGAATGAAGCGATGCTAAATGACTTGAAACAAGCTAAATATGGAGAACATGCTTCAAACTTGGGTGCGCTTTTGGCATATGAAATAGCTAAATCAATAGGTAAAAAAGCATATATAGTTGACCCTGTAGTTGTAGACGAATTAGATGATGTAGCGCGTATATCAGGCTTAAACTTAATAGAAAGGCGAAGCGTGCTGCACGCACTAAATCAAAAAGCAGTAGCTAGAAGATTTGCAAATGAAACGCATAAAAAATACGAAGATTTAAATTTAATCGTCACTCATTTAGGTGGCGGGGTATCAGTTGGCGCCCATAAAAAAGGAAGAGTAGTGGAAGTAGCAAACGCATTAGATGGAGATGGGCCATTTTCGCCAGAAAGAACTGGAGCGCTCCCAGTAGGAGACTTAATCAGCCTCTGTTTCTCAGGCAAATACACAAAAGAAGAAATAAAGAAAATGTTAGTAGGAAAAGGTGGGCTTGTGTCATATCTTGGCACCAATGATGCAAGAGAAGTTGTAAAGATGATACAAAATGGCGATAAATACGCAGAATTGGTATTTTACGCAATGGCATATCAAATCAGCAAAGAAATTGGAGCTTGCGCAGCAGTATTGAAAGGCGATGTCGACCAAATAATACTTACGGGTGGAATTGCATACAATGAAACATTTACAACATGGATAAAAGAGATGGTTGGATTTATTGCACCAATCACAATTTATCCCGGAGAAGATGAATTAAAAGCACTTGCACTAGGCGGGCTTAGGGTGTTAAATGATGAAGAAAAAGCAAAAGAATACATTGGTTAGGTGAATAAATGTTAAACGATAGAAGAATAAGAATCATAACTGGCCACTATGGCAGTGGCAAGACAGAATTTAGCATAAACTATGCAATAAAATTAAGCGAATTAAATAAAAAAGTAGCACTTTGCGATCTCGATGTAGTAAACCTCTACTTTAGAAGCAGAGAAAAAGAAGATATTTTAAAAGAAAAAGGTATAAGAGTAATCGCAAGCTCAATGAGAGGAAATGCAGTAGATATACCTGCAATCTCAAGCGAAGTGCTCGCGCCGATTGAAGATAAATCTTACGACGCGGTGTTTGATGTGGGAGGAGATCCAGCAGGAGCAAGGACCTTAGGCAGATATAAACCTTTCTTAAAAGAAGAAGACTATGACATGTTCATAGTAGTAAATGCAAACAGGCCTGAAACCATGACAAAAGAAAAAGTATTGGAATATATCGTAAAGATTGAAGATACATCTAGACTTAAAGTGACAGGACTTATAAACAACACCCACATGCTAAAACAAACAAAGCTCGAAGATGTGCTAAAGGGATATGAACTAGCAAATGAGGTATCTTTGGCCACTGGCCTTGATATAAAGTACAATGTGTGCTTGGAAGCACTTAAAGAAAAGTTACCAACAAATTTAAAAGGAGAAATTTTTCCCATTAAACTATATATGAGGGAAGAATGGATGATTTAAAAGGGGGATTCTAGAAAATGGCGAAAGCAAGTGGCAGAGTCACATTTGATGAAGACATGTGCAAGGGCTGTGGACTTTGCGTAACAGTATGTCCGGTTAACATCATACAACTTGACACTGGGAAATTGAATAAAAAAGGATATTACCCAGCAAGTGTTAAAGATGAAGACATGGGAAAATGCATTTCTTGTGCGAACTGCGCAATGATATGTCCAGATGTCGTTATCACAGTAGAAAGATTATAAGGAGGGTCACATATGTCTAAAGTTCTCATGAAAGGGAATGAAGCAGTAGGAGCAGCTGCAATTGCTGCTGGGTGTAGATATTTCTTCGGCTACCCTATAACGCCACAAAGTGAAGTTCCCGAGTACTTATCCAGAGAGTTACCTAAAGTAGGAGGAGTATTTGTACAAGCCGAATCAGAAGTAGCAGCTATCAATATGGTATATGGAGCAGCTGGAGCAGGTGGGAGGGTTTTGACCTCATCATCAAGTCCGGGAATTGCACTTAAACAAGAGGGCATATCATATCTAGCAGGAGCTGAACTACCATGTGTCATCGTTGACATGATGAGAGGTGGACCAGGGCTTGGAAGCATACAGCCATCACAAACAGATTACTTTTTAGCAACTAGAGGAGGCGGAAACGGAGACTATAGACTCCTAGTGCTAGCACCATCAGATGTCCAAGAATTAGTAGATTTGATAATGCTTGGCTTTGACCTTGCCGACGAATACAGAAATCCCGTCATGGTATTAGGCGATGGTATGATTGGTCAAATGATGGAGCCAGTTGAGTTTAAAGAAGATTTAAAAAGAGAAGCCCCAGAAAAACCATGGGCAACAACAGGCACAAAAGGAGCAAGAAAACCAAATATCATAAACTCACTTTACTTAGAAGCGGAATTACTAGAAGAACACAATCATCACCTTCAAGCAAAATACGAAAAGATGAGAGAAAAAGAAGTCAGAGTAGAGACATATAACATAGAAGATGCGGACTTAGTGTTTGCAGCATACGGAACTACTGCTCGTATAGTAAAGACTGCAATTGCAAAATTAGAAGAAGAAGGGTATAAAGTAGGGCTTATTAGACCAATAACTCTATTCCCATATCCATACGACGCATTTAAAAATATAAATCCAAACTGCAAAGGTATTTTAACAGTTGAAATGAATGCAGGACAGATGTTAGATGATGTTAAGATAGCAGTAGAAGGCAAAATTCCAACTCACTTTTATGGAAGAACAGGCGGAATGGTACCAGGACCTGCTGAAATTGCTGACAAAGCAAGAGAGATTTTAGGAGGTGGCAGATAATGGCAGTTATATTTCAAAAAACAAGAGGTTTAACTGATGTTCCAACTCACTACTGCCCAGGCTGTACACATGGAATAATACACAGACTTGTAGCAGAATGTCTTGAAGAACTAGGAGTATTGGACGATGCAATAGGAGTAGCGCCAGTAGGCTGTTCAGTAATGGCGTACAAATATTTCAACTGCGATATGCACGAAGCAGCACATGGAAGAGCGCCAGCTGTAGCTACAGGGATAAAAAGAGTAAGACCAGATAATTTTGTATTCACATATCAAGGCGATGGAGACTTAGCTTCCATTGGAACCGCTGAAATTGTACATGCTGCACACAGGGGAGAAAAAATATCAACTATATTTGTAAACAATGCAATATATGGCATGACAGGCGGACAAATGGCACCAACTACACTAGTTGGCCAAAAGACAACAACATCTCCATATGGGAGAGATAAGGAAACTCAAGGCAGCCCTATAAGAATGTCAGAACTTTTAGCAACAATAGAAGGAGCAGCATTTGTTGAAAGAGTAGCGGTTGACACTCCAGCCAACATAAGAAAAGCTAAAAAAGCAATAAAAGAATGTTTCCAAGTACAAATAGATAGAAAAGGCTTTGGAATAGTAGAAGTGCTTTCAACTTGTCCAACAAACTGGGGCTTGACTCCGCCAGAAGCACTAAAATGGCTTGAAAAGAACATGATGCCATATTATCCTTTAGGGAATTTCAAAAGACCAGAGGAGGTAAAATAATTATGGAAGAGAGAATAATAATCGCTGGCTTTGGTGGACAAGGAGTCATGGCAATAGGTCAAATGCTAACTTATGCAGGAATGATTGAAGGCAAAAAAGTATCTTGGCTGCCATCATATGGACCTGAAATGAGAGGAGGCACTGCAAACTGCAATGTCATAATTTCAGACAAGCCAGTTGGATCACCACTAGTAGAAGAAGCAAATTCAGTAATCATATTGAACAAACCATCGCTAGACAAATTTGAAGGCAATGTAATAAAGGGAGGAAATCTCTTTATAAACACATCGCTAATCGATAGAAAATCAACTAGAGATGACATAAATGTGTATTATATTCCAGCAAATGACATCGCAACTGAACTAGGCAACCCTAAAGTAACCAACATGGTCATGCTTGGGGCATATCTAGAAGTGACAAAAGTTGTATCATTGGAATCAATATATGAAGCATATGGAAAAGTATTCGGAGAATCAAAACTTCACCTTCTTCCAATAAACAAAGAAGCTATGGAAAGAGGAGCTAAGCTAGTTAGGGAACAAATAAAAGTAAATGCTTAACAGGAGAGGGGGAGGGTTTTCCTCTCTTCTTTTTTTAATCTATAACGAGGGGGCATATTGATGAAATTTGACGTTATTGAAGGCATAAACACATTTTCACTTAATCTAATAGCAACACTGGCACTTTCGGTTCTGCTTCTGATGCTTGGATACTCTATTAGGGGAAAAGTAAAGTTCTTGCAGAAATTTTGCATACCTGCACCTGTCATAGGAGGTTTGTTGTTTTCTATACTTGTCTTTGTATTAAGACAAAACAAAGTGGCGTATATTCAAATGGACACAGTACTTCAGACGCCACTTATGATTATGTTTTTTACTACTGTGGGGATTACAGGAAGTTTTAAAGTAATCAAAAAGGGTGGAAAGATCTTAATCATCTACTGGGTGCTGACATCATTGCTTGCAGTCACTCAAAATTTCATAGGACTAAGCATTGCAAAGCTTACAGATATCAATCCCATGTTCGGGATAATGGCGGGTTCAGTGTCTATGATAGGCGGACATGGCGGAGCGGCAGCATTTGGCGAAACAGCAGAAAAGATCATGGGTGTGTCAGGATCAATTGCAGTAGCCATGGCGGCAGCAACATTTGGACTTATATCAGGTAGCCTCATAGGAGGGCCAATAGCTAGATTTTTGATAGAAAGATACAAACTAAAGCCAGAGGAAACCAGCGTTACAGAAGAACATTCCCAAGAAGAAGAAAGCAAATATCCAATGGACTATGCTGGGATCATGTTCAATCTAACAGTGATAGTCACTATAATGGTGATAGGTTCAGTAGTAAGCGATGCATTCACCTCATTTATAAAAAGCATTGGGCTGGGAGATATTGTTCTGCCAGCATATGTAGGAGCTATGTTTGTAGCTATAATATTTAGAAATGTAAATGATAAATTTCATTGGTTTGATTTAGACTATAAGATAATAGACATAATGGGAGATGTATCCTTAGGAATATTCTTATCAATGGCACTTATGACATTGAAACTGTGGGAACTAATTGGAGTGGCAGGACCTTTGTTTATAATACTTTTTGCACAAGTCATATTCTTAACATTCTATACGATATTCATTGTGTTTAGGCTTTGCGGCAAAGACTTTGATGCGGCGATAATGGTATCTGGGATGTGTGGGCATGGCCTAGGAGCAACACCAAACGCTATGGCAAATATGAATTCGGTAACTAGCAACTATGGGTACTCTGCCAAAGCTTTCTTAATAGTGCCATTAGTAGGATCATTCCTAGTAGATGTGGTAAACATACCAAATGTGTTGACGTTTATGAATTTTATAATGTAAAAAAGAGTAGGGTTATTCCCTACTCTCCTATTGCAAACATAAATTCTCCACTCGCTGCTTTCTTTCCTCTCACATAAGCAACCCCTTCTCCAACACCTATGCTACCTCTCACTCTGGTTATATTAACCTCAATCTCTAAAGTATCGCCAGGCATCACTTTCTCTTTAAACCTGAAGTTGTTCACTCCAGCAAAGTAGGCGGTCTTACCCTTGTGCTCATCTTTTGAAAGGATAATCACAGCTCCAACTTGGGCCATGGTTTCAATCAATATAACTCCGGGCATCACAGGATTATTTGGGAAATGGCCTTGGAAATACGGCTCGTTTATCGTCACATTTTTATACCCTTTTCCACTTAAGCCCTCATCATCAACTTCAACTCTATCGACAAATAAAAAAGGGAACCTATGAGGTAGGATACCCATTATTTCATTTATACCAAAACTAGTCATACACTCATTCCTCCATATAAAATTAATTGTTGATTAATAAAAAAAATTGTAGTATACTTATCGTAAAATTTGCCTTTAAGCTAATATTATGATAATATATACTAGGTTAAATTGCAAATTAATTACATTAAGTAACATTAGGAGGTGTGCATTTGCAAAATAGAAATGTAGGCATATCGGGGATAGGCAGTTACATTCCTGAAAAAATACTGACAAACGATGACCTTTCAAAGATAGTAGACACGAGCAATGAATGGATAGTATCTAGGACAGGCATACAAGAAAGGCATATAGCAGATGAGTTTACTGCGACATCTGATTTAGCTACAAAAGCAGCCATAAAAGCAATGGAAGATGCCAATGTAGACCCAAAGGAAATTGACTTAATCATAGTAGCCACAGCAACACCTGATCATTTCTTCCCAGCAACTGCGGCGATAGTTCAAAAAAATATTGGAGCAGTAAATGCAG
Source organism: Soehngenia saccharolytica DSM 12858 (assembly GCF_059568515.1). Lineage (NCBI taxonomy): Bacteria > Bacillati > Bacillota > Tissierellia > Tissierellales > Tissierellaceae > Soehngenia > Soehngenia saccharolytica. The sequence goes on from NZ_JCANTN010000018.1 coordinate 38,733, forward strand.
CAGCATTTGACATGAGTGTAGGTTGTTCAGGCTTTGTTTACGCAATGGTCACAGGTGCAAACTTTATAGCAACAGGTATTTACAATAAAGTGCTAATTATTGGAGCAGAAACATTAAGTAAAATCGTAAACTGGAACGACAGAAATACTTGTGTATTGTTTGGAGATGGTGCAGGAGCATGCATATTGGAACCATGTGACGAAAGTTTTGGAATATTAGCTTCAGAGCTTGGGTCAGATGGTGCCAATGGCGAGTGCTTGATAATGCCAGCTGGAGGCTCTAGAATGCCAGCAACAGCAAAAACAGTAGAGGAAAATCTTCACACCATAAAAATGGATGGCAGAGAAGTATTTAAATTTGCTGTTAGAGTCATGGACAGATCAACCACAAACGTATTGGAAAAAGCGGGAATATCAAAAGACGACATAGACTTTTTTATCCCTCATCAAGCAAACATAAGGATAATTGATGCAGGGCTTAAAAAACTTGAATTAAGCAAAGACAAGACTATGTTGAACTTAAACAAGTATGGGAACATCTCATCGGCTTCTATACCAGTAGCATTAGATGAGCTTTCCAAATCAAAGAGATTAAAAAAAGGAGACAACTTACTCTTGGTAGCTTTTGGAGCAGGATTAAGCTGGGCTTCTGTTGTTATGCGTTGGTCAAAGGAGGATTAACATGATAAAGACTAGAGTGACAGAGCTACTAGGCATTGAGTACCCTATAATCCAAGGGGGCATGGCATGGGTAGCTACACACGAGTTAGCAGCAGCAGTCTCTGAAGCCGGCGGCTTAGGGATTATAGCAGCAGGAAATGCACCAAAAGAAGTGGTTAGAGATGAGATTAGAGCAGTAAAAAAAATGACAAATAAGCCATTTGGCGTAAATATAATGCTACTTTCACCATTTGTAGATGAAGTAGTAGACACAGTTCTTGAAGAAGGAGTGCCTGTAGTGACTACAGGGGCAGGAAACCCTGGGAAATACCTTGAAAGATTTAAAGAAAAAAACATCAAAGTAATACCAGTAGTTCCAAGTGTAGCACTTGCTAAGAGAATGGAAAAAGAAGGAGTAGACGCAGTCATAGTAGAAGGTACAGAAGCAGGTGGACATATAGGAGAGCTGACCACATTCGCTTTAGTACCTCAAGTAGTAGATGCTGTGAGCCTTCCAGTAATAGCAGCAGGCGGGATTGCTGATGCAAGAGGATTTGTAGCAGCATTTGCGCTTGGAGCAGAAGGAGTGCAAATGGGTACGAGATTTGTACTTTCCACAGAAGCAAAAGTACACGAAAACTATAAAAACTTGCTCTTAAAAGCTAAAGACAGAGATGCGATAGTAACAGGAAGGACTACAGGGCATCCAGTAAGAGTAATAAAAAATAAATTCACAAGGGAATTTTTAGAGCTAGAAAAACAAAATGTGCCACTTGAAGAATTAGATAAATTTGGAGCAGGCAAATTGAGACTTGCGGTAGTAGAGGGCGACGTAGAACAAGGCTCTGTCATGAGTGGACAAATAGCAGGGCTCATAAATGACATAAAACCATGTAAAGAAATAATAGAAGGCATATGCAGTGAAGCTGAAACAGTAATACAAAACCTTTCTAAAATGATAGGAGGGAGATAATATGGGTAAGATAGCATTTATATTCCCTGGACAGGGATCACAATATGTAGGCATGGGAAAAGACTTCTATGACGAGATAAAAGAATCAAAATTGGTCTTTGAAGAAGCAGACGATGCATTGAACATGAAATTAAGCTCATTGATATTCGAAGGCACAGAAGAAGACTTGATGAAAACTGAAATAACTCAACCAGCAGTGCTCACAGCAAGCATAGCAATGCTAAAAGCTTTGGGAAAAGAAGGAATAGACTGTGACTACACAGCAGGTTTAAGCTTAGGAGAATACAGCTCTTTAGTGACAAGCAAAGCAATGAGTTTTTCCGATACATTGAGAGTGGTAAGAGAAAGAGGAAAGTTCATGCAAGAAGCTGTTCCACAAGGAGTAGGCGGCATGGCTGCACTCTTGGGTCTAGATAGAATTTATCTACCTGAAGTATTGGAAGCAGGTAAAGACTATGGAATAGTAGAAGTTGCAAACTACAACTCTCCTGAACAAATAGTAATATCAGGAGAACTCAAAGGAATAAAGATTTCATGCAAAAAAGCTATAGAACTTGGAGCAAAAAAAGCAGTAGAGTTGCCAGTAAGCGCTCCATTCCACACTTCACTTTTGACGCCAGCAGGTGAAAAATTGAGAAGAGAGCTGGAAAAAGTAAAGATAAATGATCTACAAAAGACCGTCATATCAAATGTAGACGGAAAACCAGTAGAAACTAAAGACGAGATAGTGCAAAAGCTAGTTGATCAAGTATCCCACTCAGTATTGTGGCAGCAATCAATTGAAAACATGATAAACGATGGAGTAGATACTTTCATAGAAATAGGACCAGGCAAATCACTATCTGGCTTTGTAAAGAGAATTGGCAAAAGCATGAACAAAGAAGTAACTACACTGAATATAAACAATATGGAAACTTTTAGACAAACAGTAGAAAAACTCACAAAGGGGGCATAAATTTTGGATAAAAAAATTGCCCTAGTAACAGGAGGAAGCAAGGGAATAGGTAAAAGCATAGCGATAAAATTAGCCAGTGAAGGCTATGACATTGCATTCACTTATTCAAGCGATGACGATGCAGCTCACGATACTTTAGAAGAATTGAATAAACTTGGCTCAAATACATTGAGCATAAAAAAAGACATGAGCATAGAAGAAGATGTAAAAGAAGCCATCAAAGAGATAGAAGAAAAACTCGGCACAGTAGATGTGCTAGTGAACAATGCAGGAATCACCAGAGATGGGCTTTTGATGAAGATGAAGACAGAAGACTTTGATAGAGTTATAGAAGTAAATTTAAGAAGTGTATTTTTGACAACAAGAGAAGTCATAAGACCTATGATGAAAAAGAGATACGGGAAAATAATCAACGTTTCATCAGTAGTTGGCATCATGGGAAATGCAGGACAGGCAAACTATGCAGCATCAAAAGCAGGAGTGATTGGCTTTACAAAGTCCATTGCCAAAGAGTTTGCTTCAAGAGGTATCAGAGCAAACGCAATTGCGCCGGGATTTGTAGAAACCGACATGACTAAAGTGTTAAAAGAAGATGTAAAAGAGGAAATGCTCAAAAACATACCATTAGGTTACTTTGCAAAACCTGAAGATGTAGCTAATCTTGTGAGCTTCTTAGCAAGCGAAAAATCAGACTATATCACAGGCCAAGTAATACAAATAGATGGTGGAATGAATATATAAAACTAGGAGGAATGTAAAATGGTATTTGAAAAAGTAAAACATATCATAGCAGATCAATTAGGAGTAGAGGAAGATGAAATAACCATGCAAACATCAATGATGGGCGATCTACAAGCTGACTCATTAGATGCAGTAGAGATAATGATGGCTCTAGAAGATGAATTTGAAATCGAGATCCCCGATGAAGATGCTGAAAACTTCAAAAATATTGGCGATATAGTAAAATATATCGAGGGGAAAATTGCTTAATATGTCAGATAGAAGAGTAGTCATCACAGGACTAGGAGCTGTCAGCCCTGTGGGGATTGGCAAAGACAGTTTCTGGGAGTCTTTGACAAGTGGAAAGTCAGGGATAGACTATATCACTAAATTTGACACTGATAATTTTGATGTAAAGATAGGGGCAGAAGTAAAAGACTTTGATCCCACTCTTTATATGGACAAAAAAGAAGCAAAGAGGATGGACTTATTCACTCAATATGCAGTAGCTGGAACTTATTTGGCTTTTAAAGATGCATCACTTTCCCCTGACGAACTTGACTCAAATAGAACAGGAATAATCATAGGTTCAGGCATAGGTGGGATATCCACTTTTGAAACTGAAAAAGAAAAGCTCATGGCAAAAGGACCAAGCAGAGTAAGCCCATTTTTCATACCAATGATGATATCAAATATGGCAGCAGGGCAGATAGCAATCAGTTTCAATATAAAGGGGCCTTCAATGACCATAACAACAGCGTGTGCATCTGGCACTCATGCAATAGGAGAAGCTTTTAGAATGATAAAACTTGGAGTGATTGATGCAGCGGTGACAGGTGGCACTGAAGCTGCCATATCACCTATGGCAGTGGCAGGATTTAGCTCTATGAAAGCTCTATCAACTAGAAATGATGAGCCCCAAAAAGCGAGCAGACCTTTTGACAAAGACAGAGATGGATTTGTAATAGGCGAAGGAGCAGGGATATTGTTCATTGAAGAACTAGAACATGCGCTAAAAAGGAATGCGACCATTTACGCTGAGATAGTCGGATATGGAGCAACCACAGACGCATTTCATATAACTCAGCCAGATCCAAATGCAGATGGAGCAAGAACAGCAATGCAACTTGCACTATTAGAAGCTCAAGCGCCATTTGAAGAGGTTGACTATATCAATGCTCATGGAACAAGCACATATTACAATGATAAATTGGAAACATTGGCGATAAGAGATTTGTTTAAAGAGCATGCAAAAGAGATAAATATAAGCTCAACTAAATCTATGACAGGACATCTCCTAGGGGCAGCAGGTGGAATAGAGGCTATCGCAACAGCACTAGCCATAAAAGAAAGCACAATTCCCCCTACTATAAACTATGAGACAAAAGACGAAGAATGTGACTTAAACTACACGCCAAATGTAAAAGTGAATAGAGAAATAAGGTATGCGCTCTCAAACTCTTTAGGTTTTGGAGGGCACAACGCAAGTATACTTTTAAAGAGATATATTTAACCCTGGAAATTTCCAGGGTTTTTTTGTGAGTATGTATTGTATGTTACCAAATAAAATGCTATAATTTAATCATTCAACAAACGAATAAAGAA
>NZ_JCANTN010000019.1:0-25000 GCF_059568515.1 Soehngenia saccharolytica DSM 12858
ATAGGCTATTTACCAATTGACAAGCAGGGAGCTAATTTATTATTTCAATTAATTAACAAAAGGTATGAAAAAAATTCTACAATAATTACTACTAATCAACCATTTAGTAAATGGGGAGAAGTATTTTCAGACATAACACTGGCAAATGCTATCTTAGATAGGCTAATTCATCATTCAAGTATTATTAAGATTACAGGTCCATCTTATAGGCTGAAGGATAAAATTGACCTGGTAGAAACTAAAAAAAGTACCAATAATTAATTCTAACAATCATACATTTTGAGATTCTAAAAAACATGCATTTTGGGATTGACATTTACACATGGCACAGAAAATGCTCGAAACCATGTTCATGTTCGGCATGATTTCTGTGGATGAATTCCACAAAATATCGGCTGTAAATCGCAAAACTTTCTCCCCGTTTTTGTCAGAGATTATGGGCTAAATAACTTGATATTTCTGCGATAGTACGGGAATATGTCACTACCCAAAAAGCGAGGTGAGTTGATGAAAAAGATAACGAAAATCGGGGTAAACGAAACCCTGATTCAAAAGAAAAAGCTGAAGGTTGCAGCCTACTGCCGTGTATCCACAGCCAGTGATGAGCAGCTTATCAGCCTTGAGGCACAAAAGGCCCATTATGAAAATTACATCCGTTCCAATGACGAATGGGAGTATGTGGGTCTTTACTATGACGAAGGAATCACGGGTACAAAAAAGGATGTCCGTGCCGGACTTCTTTCTATGATTGCTGATTGTGAGGACGGCAAGATAGAGTTCATCATTACCAAGTCTATCAGCCGATTTGCGAGAAATACTACAGACTGCTTGGAGATGTTTCGCAAACTGATCGGCCTTGGGGTTCATATTTATTTTGAGAAAGAAAACATCAATACGGGGACAATGGAAAGCGAGTTGATGCTCTCTATTTTAAGCGGACTTGCAGAAAGCGAATCGATTTCCATTTCAGAAAATACGAAGTGGGCCATTCAAAGACGATTTCAAAACGGAACCTTTAAAATTTCCTATCCACCCTATGGCTATCAAAACATGGATGGTCAAATGATAGTAATTCCTAAGCAGGCTGAAATTGTAAAGTATATTTTTGCAGAAGTGTTATCGGGTAAAGGTACACAGAAAGTTGCAAATGATCTTAATCAAAAGGGTATCCCTTCAAAAAGAGGTGGCCGTTGGACGGCTACTACCATTCGAGGAATTTTGACTAATGAAAAATATACTGGTGATGTACTTTTGCAAAAGACCTATACTGACAGCCATTTTAACAGGCACACCAATTACGGTGAGAAAAATATGTACTTAGTAGAAAACCATCATGAGGCAATTATTAGCCATGAAGATTTTGAAGCTGTAGATGTCGTTCTCAATCAGAGAGCAAAGGAAAAAGGCATCGAAAAGCGCAACAGTAAATATCAAAACCGATATTCCTTTTCTGGCAAAATTATTTGCTCGGAATGTGGCAGTACCTTTAAAAGACGAATTCATTCATCTGGAAGAAAATATGTTGCTTGGTGCTGTAGTAAGCATATAGGCAATATAACGGAATGTTCTATGCAGTTCATTCGAGATGAAGATATAAAGACTGCTTTTGTTACGATGATGAATAAACTCATTTACGGTCAGAAGTTCATATTAAGACCACTTTTGAATGGATTACGTAACCAGAATAATGTAGCGAGTTTTCGTAGAATTGAAGAGTTGGAAACTAAGATTGAAAACAACATGGAGCAGAGCCAGATGCTGACGGGTTTAATGGCCAAAGGATATCTGAAACCTGCTCTGGTTAATAAAGAAAAGAATTCATTGGAAGCAGAAAGAGAAAGTCTTCTTGCTGAAAAGGATCAACTTACTCACTCTGTAAACGGCAATTTTGCAAAAATGGAGGAAGTTGATCGTCTGCTCAAGTTTGCTACTAAGACCAAATGCTCACAGCCTATGAGGATGAGCTGTTTGAAAATTACGTGGAGAAGATTATTGTCTTTTCAAGGGAGGAAATTGGATTTGAATTAAAGTGTGGAATCACATTGAAGGAAAGGTTGGTGAATTAGATGGGTCACATGCCCTATGGATATAGAATTGAAAACGGTAAGGCTGCTGTAGATGATATAGCAGCAGAGCAGGTAAAAGAATTATTTTCAGGATACTTGGCAGGACTTTCCTTGAAGGATGCTGCTAAAAAAGCTGGGATAGACTGCTATCATGCCACTGCAGGAAGAATGTTACAAGACAAGCACTACCTTGGCGATGAATTCTACCCTCAGATTATTGATGAGGAAACCTTCGAAAAAGCCAGAGTTGAAAAACAAAGACGAGCTGAGATGCTCGGAAGGGTATGGAAGCCAAAGGATGAGCCAGGGGTGGATTATAAAGTAAAGTTCAAAGTTAAACCCATAGAGCAGAAATACAATAACCCATACAAGCAGGCAGAATATGCTTACAGTCTGATAGAAAGTGAGGTGTAACATGTGGCGGTAAGTAAAAATGTAACAGTGATTCCGGCAATTAAGCGAGTCGGAAACAATAAAAGCAATGAAAGCAAACCCAAAATACGGGTGGCTGCTTATTGTCGTGTTTCAACGGATAGTGATGAGCAGGCTTCAAGTTATGAGGTGCAGATTGCTCATTACACTGATTTTATTAAAAAGAATTCGGAATGGGAGTTTGCAGGTATCTTTGCAGATGATGGTATTACGGGTACCAATACTAAAAAGCGTGAAGAATTTAATCGTATGATTGAAGAGTGTATGGCAGGAAATATTGATATGATTATTACAAAGTCCATCAGCCGATTTGCCAGGAACACTTTGGACTGCCTTAAATATATCCGCCAGCTAAAGGATAAGAACATCGCTGTATTCTTCGAGAAAGAGAATATCAACACAATGGATTCCAAGGGTGAAATCATGCTGACCATCATGGCATCCCTTGCTCAACAGGAGAGCCAGTCCTTAAGCCAGAATGTCAAGTTGGGCATCCAGTATCGATATCAGCAAGGTGAAATTCAAGTGAACCACAATCGTTTCTTGGGATATACCAAGGATGAAAACAAGCACCTGGTGATTGACCCAGAGGGCGCAGAAATTGTAAAAAGAATTTACAGAGAATACCTTGAGGGGGCGAGCCTTTTGCAAATAGCAAGAGGATTAGAGGCAGATGGCATTCTTACAGCGGCAGGCAAAGCAAAATGGAGACCAGAAACACTAAAGAAGATATTACAGAATGAAAAGTACATCGGAGATGCCCTCTTGCAAAAGACCTATACGGTAGATTTCCTTTCAAAAAAGCGAGTCAAGAATAACGGCATTGTTCCCCAGTATTATGTGGAGAACAGCCATGAACCTATCATTCCCCGTGACCTTTTTATGCAGGTTCAAGAAGAGATGGTTCGAAGAGCGAATCTCCGAGGCGGTAAGGGCGGTAAAAAGCGAGTCTATAGTAGTAAATATGCCTTATCGAGTATTGTTTACTGCGGGCAATGCGGTGATATTTACCGACGAGTACACTGGAATAACCGAGGTTACAAGTCTATTGTTTGGAGATGCATCAGCCGTTTAGAGGAAAAAGGATCTGAATGTACGGCCCCTACCATAAACGAGGAAACATTGCAGACAGCAGTGGTCAAGGCTATTAACGAACTTTTGGCTAACAAAGAACCCTTCCTCCAGGCGTTGCAGAAAAACATAGCTACTATACTTAATGAAGAAAATGATAATGCCACCAATGATATTGATAGCAAATTGGAAGAATTACAACAACAGCTTCTTATCCAAGCAAAATCCAAGAATGACTATGAAGATGTGGCTGATGAAATCTACCGCCTTCGAGAATTGAAGCAAAATGCACTTGTTGAAAATGCAGAGCGTGAAGGAAAAAGACAACGAATCGCTGAAATGACTGATTTCTTTAATGAACAATCCTGTGAGTTAGAGGAATATGATGAGCAGTTAGTAAGGAGGCTTATAGAAAAGGTCACAGTACACGATAATAGAATTGAAGTAGAATTCAAGTCTGGCATTAGTATAGACGTTGAAAATTGAAATGAAAAACAAAATGTTATTAGAATCTAACACCTTGCTGAAATGCAGGGTGTTTTTCATAGTTCTTTCAATGAGTCAATACAAATTAGTTTATTAGTATTTACAAATTAGTGGTATAATTTGTAATAGAGTAAATAGTGGAGGTGTAGACGGTGAATAAGAGCGTGACCTTTACAGTGGATGCAGATGTGTATGAGAAATTCTGCATCGCATTGAATTTAACAAATGAAATACAAGATGTTGCAGTGGAAAGCTGTATGCGTTGGTATATTGCAAAAACCTTTGAAAAAGCATCACAAGCCTATAACCCAAAAACAATAGCAAGACAGAATGAAGATACAAACAGGGATTTTTACGGAAAAGCAAATCAACGAATCCCAGTATGGGCTATAAAGTCGAATCAATATAACCACAAGATCATCCGTGCTTATTTTAAGGCGGTTGCCGCCACAGGTCGTGCTACCATAGATATGATGGAACGCTTATGCAGTGAAGAAAACAACCCGGAACTGTACGTGCCAACTTTTAAGAATAATTACTCACAGATGAAGTTGGATGGACCTAAAAGTCACGGTAAAGTATTTGAGGATGACGGTGAAACGGTAACTATCTGGCATGAGGTTGAAGATACGCTAATGAAATACAAATCGAGTTTTTGTGATTAAGGGAGCAAATTTATGCTTTAATAAGATAGGGGGATTACATAATGAGTAATCAATTAACAGAACGAGAAGTTTTACAACAATTGAATATTCCGGATTTTCGGTATATTACAAAAGATAAAATTATGACTTTTGCATCCATGCTGCAGAATATGGAGCCAGAAGTTGCAAAGAAAGCGTTAGAGCAATTCCCAGAGTTTGCAAAAATGGCTTTGGAAGTGCTGAAAGATTATAGAAGTGTCATGGAAAAAACACTGGATGGAAATTCAGCGAGTAGCAAGCAGTGCTATGACATATACAATGAAGTCATTGATGCCTTAAAGACTTGTTTGGCGAAGGGTGACTTGCCTTTCGAGGAGAAAAAATATTACATCGAAAAAATGATGGAAATTGCAAAAATGGCCGAAAGTAAGGATACAGAAAACAAAGGATTTAACTGGAGAATGATTTCGTTAGGCACATTGGCAGTCTTTACAGTTGTTGGTATAGGCGCAAGCATTCTTGGTGGTAACACTAATATTAAGTTGCCAAAACCAAAGCTATGATTATAGAAGGTAGGTAGTTAAATGTATGATTTTGACTTGAGAACACCTGATAGAGCGTATGATTTTTTACTTACTTTCTTTAATATGTCTGGAGAAGAATATATTGAAGAGCTTATTATCAATAGTAATAATGAGTTTGAAAAATTTTGGGATCGCAATGCAGCAAAGGTAAATAACATCAATATGGATACTATTAGAATATGGGGATTTCATGTTATAGGGTCTTTAGATGAATGCGGAGAAATTCATAGTCAAGGCTTAAAGAATCTCCAAAAGGTTTTATCTGGGGATACTCTATTAAGCAGAATGCTAAAATCCAATGGCGTATTTTTTGATGTGGAAAGACGTTTATTGTTCTATAAAGGTAAAGAGTACAATGTGGATTATGATTGGTATAGGAATAATGATTATTCAATGTCTCCGGAGAAATATCTCAAGCCGATTGCACATCGAGTTTATTACGACTATTGCGTTAATGGATTTATGATGAATGATGATATTTTTTCCTATGGAACAAATATTCATGAAAGACCAGAATTTTTGATGAAACTTTCCGCTGCTTTTCCGGATTTGAAAAAGATGGAGGAAGAATGGGCTAAACGTAGTAAAGGCTATAAAGTGAATTTTTACGCAACGATAGATCAAATCCATCGGTTCAATTTTGACTTAAATGATACTCAAGAAGAACTGACAGATGAGGAAATTGTACATATAAAACGGTGGATGGTAAGCCGTGCGATTGATCGAGCTAATAATAATTTGATTTCTGAAGTGTTCTTATATATAAAAGACGAAATAGATATTCCGCCTGAGCAAATAACCAGTTGTGAGGAAATATAGATTTTTGAGTACAGATGTTATTATAGACACTAGGATAACTGGAGTTCAGAATCTGTTGAAAGACACGACGGTTTGTTTAGTACTATTTGCGAATGAAGGTGAAAAATAATGAGAATAGGAAGAAATGATCCTTGTCCATGTGGTAGCGGCAAAAAATATAAAAAATGTTGTCTTGGAAAAGCTGATGATGTTTACTATTCTAATCCACTTAATCTTCTAGAAACCTATAAAAAAGTGCGAAAAGAATCGAGAATTAAAAGATGTCTACATCCTAAATCAGACGAATGCTCTGAAAAAATAATCGGGGCACATTCAATCCAAAACAATAAAATAATCAAGCGTTTATCTTCTAATGGTATAGTGTATATGCCTTGTCCAAAATCGGACAATCCATTTGCGCCAATGACTGTGTACGGTAGAAAAGAAGCAACTGTTTTTACAGGATTTTGTGGATATCACGATAAGACGGTATTTCAACCTATCGAGGATGGAATGTTTGACAAAAGCATACAGCATATTTTCCTTTATACATATAGATGTTTTGCCATTGAATATCATAAAAAGATAATTCTTAAATAAGGCAACAATATGACTTTAATATAAAATGGAAATTGAATTGCACTTGACAAAATAATTTTCATATATTATAATATAAAAATCTCTTTGCACTGCATATAAATCTACGGTACAAACTGAGCAGGCGATGAACAATATTGTTCGTGGGGCCGGGCTGGAAACAGCAGCAGATTGAATTATTTCACATCTGTGGGACAGTAAAATGTTTCATAGGTGTGTTTTTTTATACTTATTTGAAACATATAATTAGAATTTGCAATGCCATAGAGCTATCTTAATAATGCTTAAAAAGCAAAAACTGGAGGTAACTTATTATGACAGAACAAAAAAATCAAAATTTAGAAGGCTTGACAAGTGAGCAAGCCAAAAAGTTGCAGGAACAGTTTGGTAAAAACGAACTGGCAACTGTAAAAAAACAAAGTTTTATTAGCAAGGTTATTCACATTGTTTTAGAGCCGATGTTTTTATTGTTAATTGTTGCATCAATCATCTATTTTATATTAGGTGAACCACGAGATGGTGTGATTATGCTAATCTTTGTAATTGGTATCATCAGTATAGAAATAATTCAGGAATGGAAGACAGACAAAACATTAAATGCACTTAAAGATTTATCAGCTCCACATGTAATAGTTATTCGAGATGGAAAAGAGCAGACAATTTTAAGTGAAGACTTAGTCCCAACTGATTTAATGATAATCAACGAAGGCGTTAAAATTCCTGCTGATGGTGAGGTTATCAAGGCAAGTGATCTTTGTGTTGACGAATCATCTCTTACAGGTGAATCTGTAGGTGTTTGGAAAGTGACTGTTGATAATGCCGATAAAAATAATACAGATTATTGGCGCAAGGATTACTGCTATGCAGGTACTCTCGTTACGCAAGGAAGTGCTACAATTCTTGTAGATAAAATAGGCTCTAATACAGAGTATGGTAAAATAGGTATTAATGTAGCATCTGCTCCAGACAGTCCAACGCCTTTAGAAAAGCAAACAAACAGCATTGTTAAGACATGTGCAATAATAGCAGGTATTTTATTTATTCTTGTTACAGTAATAACTTATTTCAATATTCCGGATCATAAATTTACAGATAGAATTATTGAAAGTATTTTATCAGGAATAACTTTAGCAATGGCTATGATACCTGAAGAATTTCCTGTTATATTGACAGTGTTCTTATCTATGGGTGCATGGCGTCTTGCTAAAAAACAGTCTCTTGTTCACAAGCTTTCTTCTGTTGAAACATTAGGTGCTGTATCAGTTCTTTGTGTAGATAAAACAGGTACGATTACAATGAACAAAATGGCTGTTCAGGATACTTGGGCAATTGATGATGATAATTATAACTTATGTGAAATTATGGGGCTTGGCTGTGAAACAGATGCATATGACCCAATGGAGAAGGCAATGCTTTTACATTGTGAAAGCATTGGAATTTCAAAAGACCATTTATTTGGTGGTGAACTGATATCCGAATATGCATTTACAAATGAACTTAAAATGATGGGGCATGTTTGGCGACATGATGGAGAAATTGTTATTGCAGCAAAAGGTTCGCCTGAAAGTATATTGACTATATGCAAATTATCAGACGAACAAAGAAAGCAAATTGAAAATAAAATAAATGAAATGTCAAGGGAAGGTTTAAGAGTAATAGCTGTTGGTACAATGAATCCAAAGAGTGAATCTGACATTCCTGATAATATTACTGATTGCAAGTTAACATTTTTAGGTTTAATTGGTCTTGCTGATCCTCCAAGAGAATCTGTGAAAGAAGATATCAAGATGTGTAATAAAGCAGGGGTTCGTGTAGTAATGATTACTGGTGATAATGGAATCACGGCAAGTTCCATTGCAAAACAAATTGGAATGAAAAACAGCGATAATATTATTACTGGTGATGAACTGAACAATATGACAGATTCTGAACTTATGGAACGTGTCCATGATGCAAATATATTTTCAAGAGTTTTGCCGGAACATAAAATGCGCATAGTTAAAGCATTTAAGGAAAATGGTGAAGTTGTTGCCATGACAGGTGATGGTGTGAATGATGCTCCAGCTCTTAAATATGCAGATATAGGAATTGCAATGGGCAAGCGTGGCTCTGAGGTTGCAAGAGAAGCTGCTGATTTAATTTTGATGGATGATAACTTTTCAACAATTGTTCATACAATTGAAGATGGAAGAAGAATTTATGATAACATCAAAAAAGCTATAGGTTATGTATTTACTATTCATATTCCTATTGCATTTGCATCACTGTTTGCACCTCTTTTAAATATTAGTCCTGCAAGTCTTTTATTGCTTCCTGTGCATGTTGTGCTTTTAGAGCTTATTATTGACCCAACTTGTTCTATTGTTTTAGAACGTCAGCCTGCTGAAAGTAACATAATGGATCGAAAACCAAGGGATCCTAATGAAAAAATTCTTACAGCTGGAGTATTGACAAAAAGTATTCTACAGGGGCTGGCTATATTCATAGCTTCTTTTGGAACATATTATATGCTTATTAAACAACAACCTGAAAATCCACAATTGGCGAGAACAATGGGACTTAGTATTATAATGATTGCAAATTTATTTTTAGTTCAAGTAAACAGTTCAAATTATGATAATGCATTTAAGACGATGAAATATCTAATTAAAGATAAAGTTATGTGGGCTGTTATTATTGGTACTGTTGCAGGTCTTTTGTTAATGCTTTACACTCCTCTTAACAGAATTCTAAATCTTGCACCATTATCATTATCACAGTTCTTTATAGCCGTAGGTATTGCAGCTGTATCAGTTCTTTGGTATGAAATTGTAAAAATTTTCAACAATATGAACTTAAATAAAAACAGTTAGTATATTTTAGTTTGGTTTTCCTCAAAAACCTAAATTAAACAAAAGCAACTTCGCTCTCAATAAAGAAAGTGAAGTTGCTTTATGACTCATTTCAAAGCAAGAAGTTGTTAACATAGAAAGGTACATGTTTAAAATAAAACCGTCATTAGCAGATATACCAGATGAAGATAATCCATATCGTGGAATGCATATGGCAATTGATGATTTTCAGAATGTTAAAAAAATCTTTGATACTGCTTTATTGACTGGTAACTATGATGTGCTTTCTAGTGTTGTGTGGGAGTTTGATCAACCAGTTAGATTTGCGGGTACTGGTTTTGAAGCTATGACACATGATTTGGAAGGGAACAAAATACAAAACTTGCTAAATCCTAATGTTTCAGCAAAGCATATTTTTGTTATGGTGTTTCCAGAAGGCGAGAAAACATATTGCATTATATCTTGGCTCAAGGAAAATGATGCTTTATTTGCAAAGTATAAACAGCAACTCTTGAGTTTGCCAGAAGAAAAGAAGAAAATATATATCAATAATTTGTTACCCATGATTAGTGAAAATATTGTTGTAAACCCTGAAGCATGGGATAATTGGGAAGAATACAAACGTAATGAATTCGGTGCAATAGAGTTTGGAATAGCAACTTTGTTTGAAGCTGAAGGAGACTACTGGGATAGACTCGAACCACCTGTTTATGATTTGTTTGATTTGTAAAAAATTATTGAAATTCTATCTAACTAGCAGACTATAGCTGGTTGACATGTTCCCGTCTACCGATAGTGCCAAAAATGCAGTGGATATGTTTCCGAGAACGGACATACTCAAATGACATTCGTTCTATCCTCTCGAGCCACGTTGAGTGCGTAGTATTGATGTCAAGGCTGTAAGTGTTTATTTAAGCGGGTTTCCGAATTTACATCCAGTTTGCCTACTCGACCTAAAGGGCTAAAATACGTACATGGAAACATATCAACGGGGTATTTTGGGGTAAAATTTGAACTCAAAAATTGGTAGGGTTGAGTTAACAGATTAGATAACGGGCATTTTTGATAGGGGTTGAGGAGACAGGATGGATGTAAAGTATATAAATATTTTTTCTCTTGTCTAGCATGTTTTATATGTTTTTAAAGCTTCAAATTATCAATATAAAAATTTAGTATTGACATACTAAAATTAAATTGATACACTACTATTAGTGGAAGATTCTCACATCTTGATAGAAAGGAGGAAAAACGTGAATACAGCAATAGATTACTTTATTAATCTGTTTACCATTCGCGGTATAACCTCCAGAGAGCAAATCTTAAATGAAATACTGCGTGTTAAACTTACAGCAAATGCAATAAAATCTCAGAAAAAATCCAATCAGGATGAAGAGCAGCTTTTTGAATTAATGAAGCAGTCTACAGAAAATACAATACTGGGATACTTTCCGGGAGACAGGGATTTTTTCTCTACTGTTTATAAAGTTGCTCATAATGTAGATCTTATTGAGTTCACTCTTAAACTTTATCAAAATGACCGTTTTGGACAGATATTTTCTCCGGCTTATTTAACGAAATATATTTGTAGCATGGCAGAGGAAGTAAATGCTCGGACGATTCTTATTACCGAAGCAGAGAAAAGCCTTTCAGGTCTTAAAAACTTTGTGGATAAACATAAGTCAAGCAACATAACATTTACCACCTCAAATGCACTAATGTTTATGTTGCTTAAGCTAGGATTTGAAGAATACAAGAATGTCAGCATACTTAATCAATCTATATACCAGGAACTTCTTATTGAAACACGTTTTGACTTTATTTATTCCATGCCTGATTTTGGTGGAAAAATTGAATCTTTAAACAACAAATTCAAGTCTTCAAGACCAGATATTATAGCAACACAAAATTTACTTAGGCACTTATCGAAAAATGGTACACTCGTGACTGTGCTACCAGCAAAGATAACATTTTCAAGCGGTTCAGAAGCCAAGCTGCGCGAGCATATTATGACCAATTATCAATTGGAGGGCATTTACAGTCTTCCTGAAGGTACTTTCAGGCCATATACCAGTATAAAGACCTATATACTCAGAATAGGTGTTGTGAAAAAAGAAAGTGTGAACGTAGGTTATTTAGGTTATGATAACGGCCTATATATCGATAAAGTGAAAGTGGTGGGGAACAAAGACTTCTCCAATCATGAAGATTGGCGTATTGAACTCATACTTGAAGATGATGACGAGAATATCAAAAAGTATAAGTCATCAACACATGAAAGGGTTAAACTGCATGAAGTTGCTGAGGTCTTTAGGGGGAAATCAATCTTAAAAAAAGATGTGAAGCCTGGGAATATTAAGGTACTGAATATTTCAAACATTACCCATACCGGCATTGATTATTCCGATATGGACAGTATTGACGAAGAAGAGCGAAAAATCAAACGCTATGAACTAATGGACGGAGATATTGTCCTGTCTTGCAGGGGGACGGCAATTAAAACAGGTGTATTCCGTAAGCAAAAGAATATCGTTATAGCATCAGCTAATGTTATTGTTATAAGACCAAATCATAGAATTTTAAGTGATTATCTTAGGATATTCTTTGAAAGTCCAGTAGGAATAGCACTCATAAAAAGCTTTCAACGGGGGACAACCATTGTAAATATAAATCATATGGACATCGCTGAAATGGAAATACCGCTACTTAGTATGGAAGAGCAAAAAGAGTTAGTAACCCATTATGAAAAGGAAAGTTCACTGTATAGGGAGACTGTTAGTAGAGCGGAAGAGCGTTTCACCGCTGAAAAGCAAAAAATATATGAAAAATTATTATAAGAAAGGAGTATAAGCTATGGCAATTAAAGAATTCGAATTCATGCATGGTGGAGTTATAACAAGGCTGTTAAGAAAAGACATTCCATTACAGCTTACATTGGTAGAAACAAGTTCAGGTATAGTCTTAAGTAGTGGTGTAAAATTCGTGGCACAAACTTGACAATAGCCACGATATGATTTCTACTTTAATTAGGTCTCGAAAACCAATAAAAGTAGAGGAGGATCATAACGTGGCTACTAATGATAGAATGGCACTTTTAGAGGAACTTCGCAAGTATTTGGCTGATAAAGATAAAGATTTTTTACGTGAGGCAGTTACAGTAGTGGTTAATTCTCTTATGGATTCAGAGGTTTCATCCATTGTAGGAGCAGAGAAGTATGAAAGGAGTGGAGAACGGAATACATACCGTAATGGATACAGGGATAGAGATTGGAATACAAGGCTCGGCACACTGGAACTTAAGATACCAAAGTTAAGACAGGGCAGTTACTTCCCAAGCCTTTTAGAGCCAAGAAAAATGTCTGAAAAGGCTCTGCTTAACGTGGTGCAGGAAGCATATATTCATGGAGTAAGTACCCGTAAGGTGGATGACCTTGTTGAAGCACTTGGAATGAAAGGCATAGATAAAAGTCAAGTATCAAGAATCAGCAAACAACTTGATGATTTTGTTGAGGAATTCAGAAACAGAAAATTAGAAGGTGAGTATCCCTATCTCTGGCTTGATGCTACATTTCCCAAAGTCAGGGAAGGCGGCAGGGTATGCAGCATGGCGCTTGTAATAGCCGTTGGGGTAAATAAGTCAGGTGAAAGAGAAATATTAGGTTTTGATGTTGGAATGAGTGAAGACGGAGAGTTCTGGAAAGAGTTTTTAAGAGGCCTTGCTTCCCGTGGATTAAAAGGAGTTAAACTCGTGATAAGTGACTCTCATGAAGGCCTCAAAATGGCAATTAAAGAAATATTGACAGGCACAACATGGCAGAGATGCAGAGTGCATTTTATTCGTAATGTATTAAGTCAGGTTCCGAAGAAATGTCAGGGTATGGTTTCATCAATCGTAAGGACAATCTTTGCCCAGAATGATCAAAAGTCAGCGAAACTACAACTAAGACATGTAGTAGATGAGCTGAAGGACCGCTTTCCGAAGGCTATGGCCATACTTGAAGATGCTGAAGATGATGTACTTGCATACATGGCATTTCCTCATGAACATTGGTCTAAGATTTGTTCTACAAATCCCTTGGAGAGGTTGAATAGAGAAATCAGACGCAGGACTGATGTAGTATGCATATTCCCCAACAGAGAGGCTGTAATACGCCTTGTAGGGGCAATGCTTATGGAACAGAATGATGAGTACCAAGTAGGGCGTCGTTACCTTAGTCTCGAATCTATGGCTAAAATAACGGATACGGGTGAGTATACTCTCGCACCGGTGGCCTTGCTGCATAAATAAAAAGTGGTATAAAGTAGAGATCAATTTACACCACTTGACAAGACGTTATCCAAGTTCAAACGACAGCAAGGCAGTTTATAAAATACTATCGCAAAACAATAATGAGTTGACATTATACATAAAATATCGATCCCGACCAGAACCGAGAAAAAAAGAAGGGAACACATGGATTTTTAATTTTACACAAAAGAATCTTAATGAATTAAACTCGTATAAAGATGGTAACTTTATGATCGCACTAGTATGTGGCAATGATGATAAATTAAATGACAGCGAAGTATGTCTATTAGATAAGCAACAGGTAGTAAGTTGTATCAACACAGATTCCAATAGTAACCAAACTATAACTGTTAAACTTACAGGAAGTAAAAGCTTCAGAGCTTATGGTACTATGACAACAGGAGATCCCTTAATAATACCAAGAAACAGGATAAATACAATTTCGATATAAAACGGAGGATCAAATATGTCTACTGTGAACTTAGGGTTTGAAAATAATCTATGGGAAATGGCAGATAAGTTGCGCGGCAACATTGAAGCATCGGAATATAAGCATGTGGTACTGGGACTCATTTTTCTTAAATACATCTCTGATGCTTTTGAAGAGAGATATAATGAACTGGTTGCAGAAGGAGAAGGCTTTGAGGAAGATATAGATGCTTATACTGAGGTAAATGTTTTTTACGTACCGAAAGAGGCCCGTTGGGATTATATAAAAGCAAATGCAAAACAGCCAACAATTGGACAAATTATTGATGAAGCCATGATAGCGATTGAGAAGGAGAACGCCTCTCTTAAAGGAGTGCTTCCTAAAAACTATGCCCGCCCGGAGATAGACAAAACCAAGCTCGGTGAGCTTATAGACTTGTTTTCTTTCAAAGTTGGCGATAAAGAAGCAAGGGCACAGGATGTTCTCGGTAGGGTTTATGAATACTTCCTTGGGAAGTTTGGCTCTTCGGAAGGTGAATTCTATACTCCGCCCTCAATTGTAAAATTGCTTGTTGAAATGATAGAACCATATAAAGGCAGGGTGTATGACCCCTGTTGCGGGTCCGGTGGTATGTTTGTGCAGAGCCAGAGATTTGTTGAAGAGCATAGCGGAAGAAAGGATGATATCCATATATTTGGGCAGGAGTATACCGCTACCACATGGCGTCTATGCAAGATGAACCTTGCTATTCGAGGAATTGACGGAAATCTCGGAGAAAGGGATGCAGATACTTTTTCCAATGATCTTCATAAGACGCTGAAGGCGGATTATATACTTGCAAATCCACCTTTTAACATCAAAGACTGGGGAGCTAACAGGCTTGTTGATGATGTACGCTGGAAGTATGGCCTGCCACCGGCAGGGAACGCCAACTACGCCTGGATACAGCATATTATTTCCAAGCTTTCACCGAACGGGGTAGCAGGCTTTGTTATGGCCAACGGTGCAATGTCCACCAATACAACAAGTGAGGCTGAAATAAGAAAAAACATTATTGAAGACAAGTTGGTGGACTGTATAATCACTCTGCCACCAAATCTTTTCTATAATGTCACAATCCCTGCTTGCCTGTGGTTCCTGACAAGGAACAAAAAATCCGATGGCCGGGATCGCAGCAACGAAATTCTTTTTATTGATGCCCGCAAGATGGGAACGATGATTGACCGCAAGCACAGGGAACTTGACTATGAAACCGAGATAAAGTATATTGCCGATACTTATCATAAGTGGAAAAAAGGTGAAGGATACGAGGATATTAAGGGATTTTGCAAATCGGCTACCCTGGATGACGTGCGCTCCCATGAATATATTCTCACTCCCGGCAGGTATGTAGGCATTGAAGATAAAGCTGATGACGGGGAGCCTTTTGATGAAAAAATGACCAGGCTTACCGGTGAACTTGCCGAAATGTTTGCAAAGCGCAAGTCTTTGGAAGACGAAATCCGCAAAAGACTGGGGGCAATCGGCTATGACTTTTAGCGATAATACAAAAAAATCAGTTGTTGCAAATTTTGCAACAACTGGTGAGGAAATCTTTAGTAATGAGTAAAAATTATATATCAATATGGATTAATATAATGACAAGGGTGATCAGTGTGAGTATTGAGAGTTGGAGTGAATTTTCAATAAAAGATATATGTATCAATATTTCTAGCGGAGGAACTCCATCACGAAAGGTACCTGAATACTATTTAAATGGTGTTCATAAATGGATAAAAACACAAGAGCTTAAAGACTGTAATATATACGACACAGATGAGCACATAACTGATGCTGCTTTAAAGAATTCATCTGCAAAAATTTATCCGAAAAATACTATTTCTATGGCAATGTATGGAGCAACTGTAGGTAAACTTGGCATAATGAAATCGGAATGTGCAACAAACCAGGCGTGTTGTAATATGGTTGTAGATTCTACGAAAGCAGATTATAGATTTCTTTTTTATAGCTTATTATATCGTAGGGAAGAATTAATCGGATTAGCTAGTGGAGCTGCTCAGCAAAATTTAAATGTAGGTGTAATATCAAATTTTCGAATAAATCTTCCTACCCTCTCTGAACAAAAAGTCATTGCTGCCACACTATCGGTCCTTGACGATATGATCGAGCTTAACAACCAAATCAACAAAACCCTTGAAGAAATGGCTCAGGCAATCTTCAAGTCCTGGTTTGTGGATTTTGAACCGTTTAAGAACGGAGAGTTTGAGGAAAGCGAACTTGGGCTTATACCAAAGGGGTGGAGAGTTGGAGTTTTAGGAGATATTATAGATATTTTTGATTCAAAAAGAGTTCCCCTTTCTAATCGGCAAAGAAGTGTTATGGAAAAGAAATATCCATACTATGGAGCTGCTACATTGATGGACTATGTTGATAACTATATTTTTGATGGTGTCTATGTTTTACTTGGTGAGGACGGCACAGTGATGGATGAAAAAGGATACCCGATACTGCAATATGTCTGGGGTAAATTTTGGGTTAATAACCATGCGCATGTTCTGAAAGGTAAAGGTGTATTTTCAGATGAATACTTATATATACTTCTTAAAAATACGAATGTAGCAAGTATAGTTACAGGTGCTGTTCAGTTAAAAATTAACCAAAATAATTTAACTGGATTAAAAATTATGATTCCTCCAGAAGATGTAGTGAAGCAATATAATGATGTAGTCAAAGATATTTTCGCTTGTTTTCGTTCCAATGCTGATGAAATTAAAATATTGATATCATTACGAGACACTCTTTTACCCAAACTAATTAGCGGTGAAATAAGAGTACCAGTGGAAGAGGTTGTATGAACTGATTGTGATAGAAAGGGGGAAACCTTATGCCTAGCCATAATATATATGAGGATGAATTAGAACAGGCTGCATTGGAATGGTTTGAAGAACTTGGTTATGAAACCGCTTTTGCACCTGATATTTCGCCTGGTGGGGATTATCCTGAACGTTCCGATTATTCAGATATTATTCTGGAAGAACGCCTTAAGGATGCCTTAAAGCGGATAAATCCTGATTTACCCCAGGAAGCTCTTGATGATGCTATGCATCAAATCCTTGTGCCTCTCAATCCTGCCCTGATAGATAATAATCGTCTTTTTCAGAAGATGGTTACCGATGGAGTGAATGCTACTTTTAGAGCTAATGATGGCAGGATAGTCAGCAAGCAGGTCAGGGTTTTTGACTTTAATGAAGTTAAAAATAATGATTTTCTGGCTGTTAACCAGTTCACTGTGATTGAAAACAGAGTTGAAAAGCGTCCTGATGTGGTGGTATTTGTCAACGGTATTCCCCTTGTAGTTATCGAGCTTAAAAACCTGGCGAATGAAGATGTGGAAATATCTGATGCATATAATCAAATCCAGAATTATATAAGCACCATTCCATCCCTATTTACTTATAATGCTTTTGCAGTTATATCCGATGGAGTTAATGCAAGAGCAGGCACAATCACTGCTGATGAAGACAGGTTCATGATGTGGCGTACAATTGATGGGGACGAAATAGCACCATTAAGCCGCCCACAGCTTGAAGTCCTGATCAAAGGCATGTTTGAAAAGGAACGCCTGCTTGATATCATTAAGAGCTTTATACTGTTCCAGACTGACGGAAAGGACACATATAAAATTCTTGCCGGCTATCATCAATATCATGCAGTTAACAAGGCGGTCGAAAGCACTATAAGAGCTGCCATCACTGAAGGGGATCGTAAAATCGGTGTTGTTTGGCATACTCAGGGAAGCGGTAAAAGTCTTTCTATGGTCTTCTATGTTGGCAAGCTTGTTTTGTCAAAAGAACTTAACAACCCTACAATCGTAGTGATTACCGACCGTAACGACCTTGACGATCAACTGTTTTCCACCTTTGCAAAATCAAAAGATTTATTACGTCAGGAACCGGTTCAGGCTCAGGACAGGGCGGATCTTCGCAAACTCCTGACAAGGGAATCGGGAGGTATTATCTTTACAACCATACACAAGTTTGCTCCTGAAGAAAAAGGAGACAGCGTACCGGTTTTAACAGACCGGGAAAATGTAATTGTTATCGCTGATGAAGCGCATCGAAGCCAATACGGGTTCAGGGCGGAAATTGTTAAGGATGATACAGAAGCTGATGTTAAATACGGTTATGCAAAATATATGCGTGATGCCCTTCCAAATGCGTCTTACATTGGATTTACCGGTACACCCATATCTCTTGCTGACAAGGATACCAGAGCGGTATTTGGCGATTATATCGATATTTACGATATGACCAGGGCAGTAGAGGATGGAACAACGGTACGCATATTCTATGAAAGCCGGATTGCAAAACTGGAATTGCCAGATGAGCTCAAGCCTGTTATTGATGATGAATATGAAGAAATAACTGAATATCAGGAATATACACAGAAGGAGAAGCTCAAGAGCAAATGGTCAAGACTTGAAGCCATCGTTGGCGCCGAGCAACGGGTTAAAGCCATTGCCAAAGACATTGTGGAGCACTTTGAAAAGCGTCTTGCCGCTCAGGAAACAGAAGTGGGCAAGGGTATGATAGTGGTTATGTCACGCCGGATTGCAATTGACTTATATAAAGCCATTGTTGAACTGCGTCCCGAATGGCACTCAGACGACATTGACAAAGGTGTTATCAAGGTAGTCATGACAGGCAGTTCCTCCGATCCAAAGGAATGGCAGCCTTTCATTGGTACAAAAGCTACAAGGGAGCGCATTGCCAAACGAATGAAGGACAACAAGGATGAACTGAAGCTGGTTATTGTGCGTGATATGTGGCTGACCGGCTTTGATGTGCCCAGCATGCACACTATGTATATTGACAAGCCCATGCAAGGACATAACCTTATGCAGGCCATCGCCCGCGTTAACCGTGTATTCAGGGAGAAGCAGGGAGGATTAATTGTTGACTATATCGGTATTGCTGAAAATCTTAAGAATGCACTTAATGATTATACCGAAAGCGACAGGGAAAAGACCGGTGTTGACACTGAAGTGGCAGCGGCAGTCCTTCTTGAAAAGTATGAACTGATTAAGGAATTACTTCATGGTCATGATTATCAGAAGTTCTTTACCGGCTCTGCTTCCGAAAGAATGTCTGCCATTGTTGAAACAATCGACTACATCATTGGATTGCGCGAGGAACGCAAAAACGATTATCTTAAACTGGTCAGTGAGCTGTCAAGAGCTTACTCCCTTTGTGCTACTACTGATATTGCCGAGAAATTGAACCTTGAGGTAGGTTTCCATAAAGCGGTTAAATCCGGTATCATCAAGCTTATACCCGAAAATTCCAGAAAAAAAACTGCTGCGGAAATTGAAGCACAACTTAACCAACTTGTTTCCAAATCAATATCCAGCAATGAGGTTATTGATGTCTTGGATGCCGTTGGGTTAAACAAGCCGAATATTGCCATACTCTCAGATGAGTTCCTGGAAGAAGTGCGTAACATGAAACAGCGTAACCTTGCTGTCGAACTTCTTAACAGATTACTTAAGGGCAAAATTAAGACATTCTCAAAACGGAACCTCGTTCAGTCCAGAAAGTTTTCAGAACTATTGGAGAATGCCATCAGAAAGTACCAGAATCGTACAATAGAAACCACTCAAGTTATTCTGGAGCTTATACAGCTTGCAAAGGAAATTAATGAGGCCCATAAACGTGGAGAAAACACAGGCCTTACTGAAGATGAGCTGGCATTTTATGATGCCCTCGCTGAAAATGAGTCTGCAAAAGAGGTAATGGGTGATGATATTCTTAAACAAATAGCCAGGGACTTGACTGAAGCAATACGTAAGAACTTAAGCATTGACTGGTCTATACGTGCCAGTGTGCAAGCCAAGATGAAAATGATTATAAAGAGGCTGCTTAAGCGCTATGGTTATCCTCCGGATAAAACACCAAAGGCTGTAGAAATAGTAATGGAACAGGCCAAGCTTATGTGTCAAAACGAGAGTTCCGGGGTTAGGTATCAGTACCAGCTTGAAAAAGAAGATCTGCCAAAAGTAGCGGAGGATAGTTTTGACATATAGTAATAATTATAGTTTTATGGTGAATATAAGTTAAAATTATAATTAAGAGGGGATGGTGTAAAATGTCACAGGACGATATAATCCGAATAATAGAAATTATTAAACGGTATTTTCCAAAGGATGCAACTGAAATTTCTGATGCGTTGGATTTGCTAAACCTTGCTCTGGATGGACTGATGAGCAGCACAAATAAGTCAATTGCAGAATTCCATAAGAATAAGGAATTTGACAAAGGAATGGAATTATGGGAGTTTTCTAAAACAGTGTCAACAATTCAGGAGACAATCAATGAGTATACATCTTTGCTCAACATAGATGCAGAGGCCGATGATGACGAAATTGATGAAGAACTCGACGAAATAGATGAACAGAAAACTATACCAAATTATTCGGATTATATCGTTGATTCTTCCATTCCTCATACCCTTTATGAAGATTTTACCCATAAAAAGGTGGTCGCTTTTTCATTTAATAATAATCGATATACAGCTAAAGATTGGAAGGATTTGCTGCTGCAAACATGTGATTTGTTGGCAGAGATAGATGCCACTAAGTTTAGTGAGTTTATTGATGATCCCGTTATGAAAGGAAGAAAGGTTTCTTACTTTAGCAGAAAATATGTCGATAGAAAAAATGAAAAAATGAAAAAATGAAGAACATAGACATATATGTTTGGACTAACTTAAGTGCCAACAGTATAAGAAATCTTATCAGAAAACTTCTACGGAAATTCGATATAAAATTAACCGATTATTACGTATATCTACGAGCAGATTACACCCCTTTACATAAAAGTGATAAAGCAAATGATGAATACAATCCAGACCAAAGAGAAAACCATGACGAAACGAGAATTGGAAAATATGTTCGTCAAACCCTTAGGGAGCTATCAAACCATCAATATCGTTTTACTGATAAAGAAATAAGTGAAATGCAGTCAAAGCAATGGTCGAAAGAAGTATTGGGAATAGATTACCCGCTTCTTAAAAAGTATAAAGACAATGAAGATATTTCAGCTCAAATTAAGGATGGAATTTATGGTCGGTACTGGAAAGAAATTTTTGAGTTCAACGGGATGAAGTTTTTAGCTACGAGCCAGTGGTATGAACGACATAGAGAACCCTTTGCACGATGGATATCAAGATTGCAAAATGAAAAATAAAATTATCATTTTTTAGATTTTTTACAAGAACACCCGATGGGTGTTTTTTGTTTATATAATTAAGTCTGGTTTATAGACTCCTAACAAGGAGGTGATGCCTATGCTTGTACTAATATAGGTATTATGACTTTAATAACACAAAAACCAAAGGAGGAAATCAAAAATGATTGGAATCGAGCAATACCGAAAAATCCTGGAGTACAAAGCACTTGGACTTGCTCAGACAAAAACCGCAAAAGCACTGGGGATAACCTATTCTTCTGTCAGCAAATACTGGAATATGAGCGAAGAAGATTATGTAAGGGAAGCTGAAAAGGAAAGGTACCACATGGATAACTACCGTCAGTACATACTGGAACATTTGAAAATTTGTCCACAAATGAGGGATACAAACATCTATCTCAAATTGGTGGAGGCCTTCCCTGATTTACAAGTTAAACGAGCTACATTCTACCGCTATATGAAAGCCTTAAGAGAACAGCACGGGTATCCGCATGCCAGTAAACGTAAAACCTCACCCCGTGAAATTTCTCCACCGGGATATGAAGCGCAGGCGGATTTTGGTCAATACAAACTTAAGGATATGTACGGGCGAATTGTACGAATATATTTCTTTTGCATGGTTCTGAGTTATAGCAGAATGAAATTTGTTTATTTTTCACCGGATCCCTTTACAACCAAAACAGCCATTAAAGCTCATAACTATGCATTCCAATATTTTGGAGGAAGTACACAGACTATTCTTTATGACCTTGACCGTGTCTATGTAGTCAGTGAAAATCTGGGGAATATCATATTCGTACCCACATTTGAAGAATTTGTTAGGCGTATAGGTTACAGTGTTTCGCTATGTAGACCAAGAGATCCTCAAAGTAAAGGCAAGGTTGAAGAGGTGATTGGATACATAAAGCAAAGTTTTCTTGAGGGCAGGATATACACCGGAATTGATAGCCTTAACAGTGCTGCCCTTGCATGGTTAGATAGGGAAGGCAACGGGCGAATACATACTGTGACCAGAAAAGTGCCGCGCGAAATGTTCATGGAAGAGCAAAAATACCTGCTCCATGTCAAACCTTATTCCGAAGTATCAAGCACTGTTGCCTCTTTTGATAAGGATGGAGTGGTAAGTTATAAAGGCAACCGTTATCAGATTAATACAGGTATGATGGATGCTCATAAACGCATTCGAATTGAAGATGATGGTGAAATGCTTTTGTTCTATGATGCTGAAACAAATGATTTATTGGCTAAATATCCAGTCACAGAAGATACCGGGCAGTTGTTCAAACCAGAAGAAAATTACAGCAGAGACAGGGTTTCTTTAACCATCATAAAACAATATTTTGCAGAATACGAAATAGCTCAGGAATTCATTCGCCGGATGGAGCAGCAACAGTCGAAATATTTTAATACACATTGCATTCGATTATACCGGATGACAAAGTTTTATACAATTGGACAATTGCTTGATGGAATAGAATACTGCATTGATACTGAACGCTGCAGTGCCTATGAGCTTTTGGCTTATCTCATGTATCAGTACGGAGAGCATATAGCTAAGAAGTTTTTGCCGAATCAGCAGTATTTTAACCATTTGGCCAGGAGTAAAGAAATAAGGAGGGAAATCGATGGCTGATATAACAGAAATCCGTGAATTAGCTCAAAAACTTAATCTTTGGAATATCGCAAGGGGATACATTGATTTGAACGATGAGAAACTATCAAACCTTGACTATCTTAAGATGGTGTTAGAAAAAGAATTGGAGATTAGGGCCAGACAAAAACACACCAAGCTGAGGAAGGCAAGTAAGCTTCCAAACAAAGCATTTGACGCATCGAACTCAAACAAGGGCTTAAAATGGCAGATTAAACAGTTATCCAACCTGACATGGATTAAGGAAGAGCAAAACTTAATCCTGCTGGGAAAATGCGGGACGGGTAAGAGTGGTCTTGCAGCGCAGCTTGGAGAAACTGCAATTAGCAATGGATATAAAACCTATTATGCGCCTTTTGATAATTTTATCGCAGTGGCAGAAAAGAAAGCCACAAATCCAAAAGCAGAAGCGATCTTTTCTTATATGCAGGAATGTGACTTAATTATTATTGATGATGTCTTTTATGTGGAACCAACCAGGGCAGAACTGCAGGTTTTCTACCGGGCAGTTACCTTTCTTAATGAAACCAGAAGCATTATTTTTATAACCAATCGTGAACTGTCGGCATGGATAGATGCAGCTGAGGATAAGCATCTTTGCCAGACTTTATTGGACAGGATAACGGTCAATTGTCAGATTGTTCGCTTGACTGACAGATAAATTGAATACACTCACTTTGTTCTTGAAAAATTAATACCTCGTTTGAAAACAATGCCGAAAAACGGCTTAAAATAGATGCAAAAAATCTCATGAAATTCAAAGAACTGCTTAGCTTTTGAGATTTTCTGCAGTTTATAGGGTAGGGGGATCTAAATTTCTACCGCTTTTCATCCCGGAAACGGGCGGGGGGTCACGCGCGAAAAATCGCAGTTTCAAACGGTGTCATGAAATATTCCGCAGGGTTCATTGGAATAACCGAGGAAAGAAATCAATCGTATGGAGATGCGTCAGCAGATTGGAAAACACCGGTTTATTTTGTACCGCTTCCACTATACTTGAAGATACGCTTAAAGAGAAAATTATAGAAGCCATTAATGTAGCGGTAAGCGGAAAAAACTCTTTTCTGGCCATACTGAAGAAGAATATTGAAACCGTATTAAGCGAGGAAATGGATGAAAGTACAGAAGATATTGATAAAAGGCTGGAAGAACTCCAAACCGAGTTGATCCAAAAGGCAAATTTAAAGGAAGAATACAATAATATTGTAAATGAAATTTATAGGTTGCGAGATTTAAGGCAAGAAACCCTTTCAAGAAACGCTCTCCGTCAAGATAAGCGGGATCGGATCGCTGAGATGACGGACTTCCTTAATATGCAAACCGGTGGTATTACGGAATTTGATGATAAACTGGTTAGAAAACTAATTGAAAAGGCAACTGTATATAATGACAGGCTAGTGGTAGAGTTTAAGTCAGGGTTAGAAATAGAAGTAAACCTATAAGCTCGTATTAAGATAGCCGCCAGTAGGGGAAGAGTACTTATACTATTATAAATAACTACAGGAGACATAATTGGATTACCGATTGCGGGAGCAGAAGCAAAATGCGCTGGTTAAAAATGCAGAGCGTGAAGGAAGAAGCAGCGAATAGCTGAAATGACAGACTTCTTGAATGAACAGTCCTATGAGCTGGAGGAATATGATGAGCAACTGGTAAGGCGGCTTATTGAAAAAGTTACGGTATTTGATAATAAGCTGACCGTTGAGTTTAAGTCTGGAGTAGAGATTGATGTATTAATTTAAAATGAACTTGACCGCCGATTGAGGAGAAATACTTCTTGATGGGCGGTTCTTTTCTATTTATACTTGGGGATAATCTAATAAGTGAACTCGTTTCAGCAAGCTGAAACATCGGGGAATCAGATGGAGAGTCTACTCC
>NZ_JCANTN010000019.1:32500-39920 GCF_059568515.1 Soehngenia saccharolytica DSM 12858
TACAATTTTAGGAGTTCTGTCGATTTTTTCAGATATTATTCCATATCAACTAAAGGATGAAAGTATTTTCGAGATGATTCTATTCATTTTAGGCGGATTAATGAACAATTTAGCAATTTGGTTTTTGTTATCTATGATTTTAGGTTATAAATTTTGTAACCCCCTTAGATGTTCGGTTATTAATGGTGGGTACTTTGCAGTGTTTGCTATTGTTCTGTATTTCATTTTCAGTTATTTAATAACTATGGATGTTCAACCAGTTTTCAATTGGGTTGTTTTTTTGAGTTGGATAGTAGTTTCTGCTGTCGGAGGAGCTATAGGAAGCATAGTTGGATTTTTGGCTCAACGATATAATATATTGTGGGGAATTCCTATTGCCTTTATTATATTACAACTGATTAGATATGGGAAAAGTATATGGCACCAGCCAATAAGTATTGTAACTAATATTATTCTTCTGACAGTGGCTTTTTGTCTTCTGATTTTTGGCATATCCAAAGCCTATAAAAGACATTAACTGAAGGTTGAGTTTACTACGTGTGAATGTCAAGTATCTTTTTACAATTTTCGGTCAATAACAAATTACATCTAATTATTGCTAAAAATGTTTTTTGCGATGTTTCAAATTGTAAATGTCATCATCCAAATTTAAAACCTTTGATGAAGATAAACAGGAACGTATTCTTGGCAATATTGTACCCAATAGTCTCCAAATGCTCCAACAGGTGGAATGGTTGACAAAATTCTATCGGTGGGATGAAGCTCGTAGAAGCAAAGACGGACATTCCAGACAATGATTTATCTAGACATTGGAATTAAAGAAGTGTTTTCTCCGTCAAAGACGCTTTAAGAGGTGGAGTGGTGTTTTTGTGATATTTCAGTCTATTACAGAAGATTTATTAGATATTGTACTGGAAATTATTAATTCAAATACTCATTATAATATTCTTGAAAACGGTGTTCCTTCAAGAACAATAGAAGAGGTGAAAAATGAGTTTCTTAACCAGAATACCGAGAGCAATCTTATATTTCTGGAGAATAAGTATATAGGAATTATTGACTTTCTTAAAAATAATCCTAATGACAATTGTCCCTGGATAGGTTTACTCATGATTCATAGAGAATATCACTGTAAAGGGTATGGTAAAATGGCATATAATTTGTTTGAGGAAAAGCTAAAACAGCAGAGCTTTAACAAGGTTAGAATTGGAATACTACAAGAAAACAAGATAGCCAAGGAATTTTGGACTTCATTAGGATTTAAGTTTTACGCATATAAGCAGTGGAAGGACAAGACAATTGAATGTTTTGAAAAACAATTGATATAAGAGAGAAACAGGTCAATAGGTTAAGCAGTTAAATAGAATTGTTACTATGTATTTGTTATTACAATTGAAGTTTGTATAGTTACAAGATTATATTGCTAAATAAGATATACAAACAATGATTCTATTATAAGAAGATTTTTATGTTGAGGTATTAATATGAAAATCTACTCCATTGCAGATATACCACAAAATAAAGTAATAGAGTTTTTTAAGTTCCATTGGGGAAGTACAAAAATGGTTATTTCCAGTGGAGTTTATGATTGCAGTGAATTAGATGGTTTTGCAGCTCTAAATGAAGAAGGAGATATTATTGGCTTAGTTACATATATTATCAGAGATAACGAATGTGAAATAATATCCTTAGATAGTATTTTAGAAGGAAAAGGAATAGGAACATCTCTAATTAATGAAGTTGAAAATGTTGCTGTTAAGAATAATTGTAAACTTATAAAAGTAATAACAACAAACGATAATTTATTGGCTTTAAGGTTTTATCAAAAACGTGGCTTTGTTCTATGGCGGATTATAAATAATGCAGTTGGAAATAATCATAATGTTTGTGTTGAGTTGGAATGTGATGTTGAATTGATTTCAGGAGAGGATATTCTATGTAAATATGGCTCAACCTTTGCTTCAGTTATTGGAAAAGGACATGCAGAAATATTAGAAGATGAACAAGAAAAAATTATAGGTCTTAAATTACTTATGAAGAATCAGACTGGAAGGGATTTTGAAATTGATGAAAGAATGGCAGATACAGTTGGGGTGATTAAGGTTATTGTACATTCTTTTACTGCAAAAGCCAATCAAAGGATTAGACAATAACTTTTGTAGAAATTTAGTGAAAAAGCGGGCAATCATCCATAGCCCGCTTGAAATTTAATTAGGGGTTTACTCTACATAGATCATCTTTCGGGTCATACCACCATCCACAATAAGGTTGATACCTGTGACGAAATCATTTTCTTTATCAGTTAAATAAAGACAAGCCCTGGCAATATCCTCTGGTTTTCCTACTCTTCTAGATAGATGCTGTTCATGATCAATTGGCCTTAGTTGCGAATAATCCCCTGTTTCAATCCAACCGGGAGATATACAGTTAACTGTAATTTTATCTTTGCTTAAGGATGCTGCAAGGGCATGGGTAAGAGCGACAATTCCACCTTTGGAAGCAGCGTAGGCTTCGGAGTTAGGTTCAGACATAATTGCTCTGGTGGAGGCAATGTTGACAATGGAGCCGCCATCCTTATTTTTACGCATATATTTTGCTGCTTCACGAGAACATAGGAAGACACTTCTCAAATTTGTATTTAGCAAATCATCCCATTCTTCTAAGGTTAAATCATAAGGGGATTTAAATAGTCCTTTTCCTGCATTGTTGATTAAGATGTCAATATGATCGTATGTTTGGAAGGCAGTGTCCATTAACCGAACAATATCTGCCTCTTGTCGGACATCGGTTGGGACAAAAATTACACTTCCCCCTTTTTCTTTAATTAGTGAAACTGTTTCCGTACCAGCTTTTTCGTCGATATCGGCTACAACAACATTAGCTCCTTTCAAGGCATACTGTAAAGCAATTCCTTTCCCAATGCCATTGGCAGCCCCAGTTATAATTACTGTTTTATTTGAAAAATCCAAGCTATCACATCCCTTTGAATTTATTCTTTAATATTAATATAACATTAAATAGGATTAATAGTATTGTTTTGTCTTAATATAGTTTTGATTTGAAAATGTAAAGCTCAATTTTATTGGATTTGCTGAATTACATCTAATCTAGGATGATATTATAATATAATTAAAAATACTTGAATTTTGATAGGGGGATAAAGATGAAATATGTTGTTGTCATCAATGCTAGTCCGCGTACTAATTGGAATACAGCCCAATTAGTGGAGGCTGCTGCTAAGGGAGCTCAGGAAGCTGGCGCTACTGCTGAAATCATCCATCTTTACAAATTGGCGCCTTTTAGAGGGTGTATTTCTTGTTTTAGGTGTAAACTACCTGAGACTTTTGGGAAATGTGTACTTAAGGATGGTTTAACAGAAGTATTGGACAAGATTCGCAAGGCAGATGCTCTTATTCTTGGTTCGCCAAATTATTTGGGTAATTTGTCAGCAGGTTTTAGAGCTCTTTATGAGAGGCTAGTTTTCCAGTCTTTGACCTATAATAAAGAACGCCCCAATTGTAATGAACATATGATTCCAGTTTTACTCATCCATACTAGTAATTGTGATGAAAGCTTTTATGATAAAGTAGGTTATACCACCTTGTTAGAAAATTATAAGCGAATGTTAGAACGTCATGTTGGACCAACAAAGATAATGATTTATGGAAATACATTACAGGTAGATGATTATAGCAAGTACGACTGGACCATTTTTGATCCAAATGAGAAAAAAGCCCGACATGAAGAGGTATTCCCCATAAAATTAAAAGAAGCTTATGAGTTAGGAGCTGGGTTTATTTAATGAGGTAGGATAAAAATAAATCCTACCTCATCTATAATCCAGATCATACCACTTGGAATATATAAAATTTAAGATAATCCGTTTCTGGAACATTCCATAGTATAGGATGGTCAGGAGCTTGTTGACGGGCTTCAATTTGTCTTAAGGACACGGAAGCATCCTCTGCAGCCTTTGCCAGTACTTTGCGGAATAGCTCATCTGTCATGAAGTGGCTGCAACTGCAGGTGGCAAGATATCCACCTCTAGGAAGTAATTTCATAGCTCTAAAGTTAATCTCCTTATATCCTCGAGCAGCAGACTGCACTGTCTTACGGGATTTGGTAAAGGCCGGTGGATCAAGGATGATAAAGTCGTAGTCACGACATTTCTGTTCTGCTAGTCTTGTTAGCAAATCAAATACGTCTTCGCAGAGGAAATCCATCTTTCCTTCTAGACCATTGCGTAAGGCATTTTCCTTTGCCATGTCAAGGGCTGATTGGGATATATCTACGCAGGTTACATGTTCTGCCCCGCCTAATGCTGCATTAAGTCCAAAGGAGCCTGTATGGGTAAAGCAATCTAGTACCCGCTTGCCCTTAGCAATACGGGCTACAGCTGCCCTATTATACTTTTGGTCCAAGAAAAAGCCTGTTTTTTGCCCGTTTTCTACATCTACCAGATATTTTATGCCATTTTCACATATCTCCGTTATGGGGGATTCAGGTACAGGGATATCATCTAGCTGGTACCAACCTTTATATTCTGGTAAGCCTTCCTTTGCACGAAGGGCAATATCATTGCGCTCATATATACCAGTAATGGTTTCGCCCATTTCAGTAAGCACTTCCCAAAGGGCACGGTAAACTATATCCTTGACAAGTTCCATGCCTAGACAGGTAATCTGTACGGATAGAATATTGCCATATCGGTCCACTGTTAGTCCTGGCATCTGATCGGCCTCACCATGAATCAAGCGGCAACAGGTAAAGTCACTACCTGGCATAACGGTTTTGCGGTAACGGATAGCATATTCCACACGGCGACGCCAAAAGCGAGCATCAAAAACATCATTGGCGTTGCGTGAAATGAGTCGAACGGTAATCTTACTAACGCTGTTGTAAAAGCCTGTACCCATGAAGGAGTTTTTAGCAAACACATCTACCAATTCACCGTTTTTGGGGTCCCCTTCTATTTCGAGAATTTCTTCTCCGTATATCCATGGATGACCATTCTGAATACTTCGTTTTGCTTTAGAGGTTATCATAACTTTGGGATACTGTCGTTTCTGCTTCATTTGGGTCTCCTTTCTAAATGGATTGTATCTTGTTGATTGTAGCACATTTCAATTTTGCCTTCAACAAGGCATTATGTATTCCAACCAGGTATGCTGCTTGTCTTAATAGCACGGAAGAGTCGTTCCTTAAGTCCAGGATTTTCAATTTGTATGGTTTTTATTAAGTTCTTTACATATTGACGCTTGGTATAACCATCAATTGGACATAGATTTTTAACTACTGGCAGATTGTATTTATTGCAAAATCCCTTTATATCTGCTTCTTTTACATATATTAGTGGCCTGATTAAGGTTATGTTTGATTTATCAAGGTGTGTGACAGGAGAAAAGCAGTTGAATCTGCCTTCGTAAATTAAAGACATCATCATAGTTTCTATCACATCATCTAAATGATGAGCATAGGCTTTTTTATTGCAGCCAAGCTCCTTTGCTTTGGTATTAAATGCACCTTTGCGCATTTTAGCGCAGAGGGAACAGGGATTAGTCTCCTTTCGGTGGGAAAAAACAATATCAGCTATTTTTGTTTCTACTATTGTGTAATTAACTTTAAGCTCTTTGCAAAGTTCCTTAACAGGTGAAAAATCCATATCATTAAAGCCCATGCTAACAGTTATGGCTTCAATATCAAACTTTTTTGGATAAAAACGCCTTAAGTGGGATAGAGCATACAACAGCGTTAAGCTGTCCTTGCCACCAGAGACTCCAATGGCAATTTTATCTCCATCGTCAATCATTTTGTAATCATCAATTGCTATGCGGGTATAGCTAAGCAGCCTTTGTAACTTCATAAAATCCTACCTTTCTAAATAGTTTATATAAATTGGAGCTAAATTATCCCCATTTATTCCCTTTTGAAGTTAATAGATATTATAACATATCTATTTTCACCATAAAATATCTCTAAACTAACACAATTGGATGTAAATTTATTAGGAACATAAAAAACATGTAAGTAGGTAAAAATATGATTTCTATTTGGACTGTCAATAACCTGTGAAAATGTCACCTAAAAAATCATGATTTTATTCTATGAAAATGTCACCTTCGAGATATAATTTTGCTTTTTAAGTAACGAGTTAGAAATAACGACAAGAGAAAAATCATGTGGAGCCACCCACCGGCATAAACAAAAGCGTGTTTGTAAGGTCGGCAGTCAAGTAGCTTTTGTGGCATAAGTAGTAAGGCTTTGCGGGTCAGGCCAACTTATTTCACGATCTACTTGACAGCCACTGTGGATATAGGGCCTTTAAAAATGGGTATAGGAAAATAAGCCCTTGATAAAACTTATCAAAAGCGATATGATGAATTGAGAGTATTTTCTCTCTCAGGCCCATGCTCGTGTGGAATTGAAGAGCTGATTGAGCATTTCAATAATTTCACGGTCGGTTTCTTCGTATAATCCATTCATGGGGAGAAGCATCTATTTGCACCAACATTCCTTTTTGAGGCTTTCTTTTCCTCCTATGATGAGATTTACGTTTACGATGTTTTTTAGGACTTTTAATGCCTGCTTGAGTTAGAATTCTATGGACAGATGTATAACTCACTTTGATGTCCTCATGCTCTTCCAAAAGCTCAACAAAGTGGTTAAAATTAGCTTCTTGATACTTCGTTTGCTTTAGCTCTACAATCTTCATTCTCACTTCATCAGGAAGTGTATGCTGGGGTTTTCGGCCTCTATTTTTATGGATAATGAACGCAGGTCCTTCTTCTACAACTCCTTTCTTTAACCTTAATACTTGTCGTTCACTTAAGCCTAAAAGCTCAGCAGCTTCCTTGATGGTTATTACCTTATCGATAGTTTGATTGATGACTCTAAGACGAGTTATTTCTTTTTGAGTCATATTGAATGTCTCCTCTCGCATACATGACATTTTATCAGAATAAATTCAATATGACATTATCATAGAATAACTACATAAATAGCAATTCCACTTGCTTTTCTATTTAATATCCCATCTTTGACAGTTGAGAGACACAAAACTCTGGAATGCATTGTAATTAGAGCATTTCAGAGTTTTTATCTTGTTTAAAAACTGCGTAATGTTTTCTTCTTTTTTGTTTCCTTAAAATAATTTTTCATCTTTTTTATGCTTACTATCTCATAATCAGTTCTGAACCCAAATGCCTCATGTAAAGCATCAGTAAAATCAGTTCTCGTGTAGGTTGGAATATATCCTTCTGTTGGAATAGAGTAGAAATTCATATCTCTTAAACCATTAATAATTTCCTGACTTGTAAATTGTTCATCTAATAATTTCTCTAAATATCTATATAAAACTAATGCAAGAAAACATGTAGTGAAATGTGCCTGTATACGATCGTCTCTGCTTAAATAAACTGGC
>NZ_JCANTN010000020.1:0-36098 GCF_059568515.1 Soehngenia saccharolytica DSM 12858
TCTCAAATAAGTACACAACCTTGCATGTGACACGAGGAACCAGTGTTAACTGGCCTCAACCAGCCAAATAATGTAATCTTATGAGAATGGATAGATACTCTTTTTTACAGGTAGTCGCATAAAGGCGTCCTAGGAGGAATTGCATCAACCTCCAAATCCATAAATTAATTATACAATATTGTTCATGGTTCAGGCCAAAATAAACTGGCTTTATGGCTAAGATAAGAAGCCAAAGAAATGTATTTAATGATTAGAAAAGAAGACTATATTATTATTTAAGAAATTGATAATTATTACAGTGGAAAACTGTAATTTGATTATAACTATATTGTACAAGGAGGGAAAATCTATGGCAGAAGAATTAAAACCAGGTTGCACACGACCGGAGATAAAAAGAAAGAAAGAAGAAACAATTGAAAATCCAAGTGAAAAAAAGGAGGTCATAACTATGGTTAAAGTGGGGAAACCAGCACCTTTGTTTGAAGCGCCAGCTTTTCATGAAGGCAAGTTTATTAATGTAAAATTAGAAGACTACAAAGGGAAATGGGTACTACTATGTTTTTATCCGGGAGACTTTACTTTCGTCTGAGCTACTGAGGTAGCAGCAGTTGCTGCTAAATTTGATGAATTTAAAGAATTGGGAGTTGAAGTTTTATCCGTAAGTACTGACAGCCATTTCGTACACAAGATGTGGAATGATCATGAATTATCGAAGATGATTAATAAAGACATTCCATTCCCTATGGTATCAGATGCAGGTGGCTATATTGGAACTCTATATGGTATATACGATGAAGATAGCGGAACAGAAACAAGAGGAAGATTTATTATTGACCCAGATGGAGTGATTCAAGGATTTGAAGTATTAACTCCACCAGTAGGAAGAAATGTAAGTGAAACAATAAGACAGATAAAAGCTTTCCAATTAGTAAGAAAAACTCAAGGTGGAGAAGTTACACCATCTGGATGGAAACCTGGAAAAACAACTTTAAAACCTGGACCTGATTTAGTTGGAAATGTATGGAAAGTCTGGAAGGTAGAAGAAGCATTTGAATAAAATAAATCGATTGACCTAATATTATAAATAAGATATCATATTAACATAATATAAATGGAGTTGTTGATATGAATAATGAAGCTATTGTAGCTGTATTAAAAGAAAATAAAATGAGGCCATCTTTTATAAGAGTTAAAATTTATACTCTTTTAGTGGAATCAAGAATACATCCAACGGTTGACGAGCTATATGAACAGCTTTCAAAGGAGATTTTGACTTTATCAAAAACTACAGTTTATAACACTTTAAAACTATTTATTGATAAAGGGATAGTAAGAGCAATAAATATTGAAGGAAATGAGTTGCGGTTTGAAGCTGAGAGAGGTTTTCACGGCCACTTTAAATGCAGGGTATGCGGGCAAATTTACGACATACCTATGAATGAAAGTGCAATAACTAATGAATTGGATGGTTTTACAGTAGAAGATGTCCAAGTTTTAGTGTCTGGTGTATGCCCAGAATGTGAGTAAAAATAATTCCTACTAATTTAGTATATATTTGTTTATTATTTTTCTTCCTAGGGTATATTAATGCTACGACAATAATATACTAATATATAGGAGGAGTATTTAATGGATAAAGTCAAATTGGCAGTTATATTTTATAGTGGGTATGGCACAAATTTTAAAATGGCACAATGGGCAAGAGATGAAGCTGAAAAAGTAGGAGCAGAGGTTAGACTCTTGAAAGTTCAAGAATTAATTCCTGAAGAAATTATTAATGCCAATGAGGGATTAAAAGCTATGAAAGAAGCAACAAAAGATATACCTGTTGCTACTTCTGATGATTTGGTCTGGGCAGATGCATTTATTTTCAGTGCGGGAAGCAGATTTGGAAATATTCCATCTCAACTTAAAAATTTCTTAGATATGCAGGGTGGACTTTGGGCACAAGGTAAGTTAGCAAATAAAGTAGTATCAGCAATGTCATCAGCACAAAATCCTCATGGAGGTCAAGAGGGCACAGTTAAAGCTATTCTTACAACTATGATGCATTGGGGAGCAATAATTGTGACACCGGGATTTATAGATGAAGCAGTTTATGGAGCGGGTGGCAATCCTTATGGCACATCAGCTACAGTAGCTATGGATGGAAGCATAGTTGAGAATGTAGAACCAGCTGTTAGATTTCAAGCAAGAAGAACTGTAGAAGTTGCAAGTTGGATTAAAAAGGGAAGAGAATAAAAATTTAAAATCCTGAGGCTTTTAGCCTCAGGATTTTTTATGACTTATTTCTTGCTTGAATCTTCTTTAGGAGGATAATTTATTTTTTTCTTATTTCTCTTCATGCCGTATTTGACTATGACATAGATTATCACACCTAATAGAATAATGAAGAATATATTAGATACTATAAATAAAACTAATTGCTCAATAAAAATATAAAACTTATTTATAGCATCATTAAAAGCGGCTTTCAATTTAGTAAAGAATCCAGCATTGACCCCTGCTGAACTAGATAATTTGTTCACTTCATAGATTGATATATAAAAAGTTGAAAAATCAATTCTCTCATCGAGTCCCTGTAGTTCAGCTTTTAGAGATTCCTTTTGGGATATAACATCGCTTAATTGATTTTCTATAGCTAGTATATCTTCTATTTTCTCTGCTCTTTCTAAAAGACTTAAGAGTCTTTCTTCCTTAGTTTCTAAGACTTTTATTCGCGATTCGGTATCTATATAATATTTTGTAACATCTTGTTTAGAAGTATACTCGTTGGTTATGTTGCCAATGTCTGGGAGAGATTTTTTAAAGCTTGAAACTTTGTCTTTTGGGATTCTAATCTCGTAATACGCATATCTGTCATATTCGCTGTATCTGGCGCTGATTTTATTATCATAAGACACTTGAGAATTTACAACATAGCCATCGTTTGCTTCTATTAATTGATTTAATTTATCCAAAGTTTTCTCGTACTCTAGAGTTTCTATATTCATAGTGATTGTTGTGATAACTTTTTCTGGTTCTATAGAGCTGCCCTTTTCACCTGTAAATTCTTGAGTTTCACTTGGAGATTCTGGACTAATATTTTCTGGACTAGTAACTGCTGATTCATTATCTGAGCTATTTTTACTGCTGCTACAGCCTACAAGCAATGAAAGGATGAGAATTAAAGATAAAATTATCAAACTTAATTTTTTAAAGCTTTTCATACAAAATCATCTCCTTTTACTCATTATAGCATTAATTGGAAAGAAGTGGTTACGATATGATTACAATTTTTAAATAGTTAAAAATTTGGAAATGCGTCCGATATTATATGTAAGAATATTACATACATATTGGAGGTAAAGGTGGGGAGAAAAACTTTTTCTAGAACTTTTATAATTGTCTTTTTATTATTTATAACCACTACAACTAAAATTGAGGCTGCTAAAGGAATTAAACCAATAAAGATTCCAGTGTTGATGTATCATCATATAAGCGATGAGGTCAACAATTCAATGGTAGTGAGCAAAGACAAATTTCTTGAGGACATAATAACTTTAAAAGAAGCTGGGTATGAGACTATATTTTTAACTGGACTACATGATTATTTAAAAGGAAATACAGTTTTGCCGAAAAAACCCATAATAATAACATTTGATGATGGATATTCTTCGTTTTATGAAATAGCATATCCAATAGCTAAAGAGACAGATATGAAACTTACTGTTTCAATAATCGGCTGGTCGGTTGGCAGAGATACCATGATGGATGATAAAACACCAATTATTCCGCATTTTTCATGGGAACAAGCAAAAGAAATGATAGATAGTGGATTAGTCGATATACAAAATCACACTTATGATTTACATTCAACTGAAGGATATAGCGCTGGATTTAACAAGCCAACTGCAAAAGGAGTTATGAAACTTAAAGGCGAGAACGAATATAAATACAGAATGAGGTTGAGGGATGACCTTGTCACATTAAACTACTTGACTTATAATAATACTAGACATATTCCTTTATTTTTGGTATATCCATATGGTGCATACTCAGATTTAACTGAAAAGGCCATTTACAATTTTGGATTTAAAGGCAGCTTAACATCAGATGAAGGTATCAGGGAATATAAAACTGTAAATGATTTAAAGAAGATGCCGAGGATAAATGTTACTAATGATTTAAAAGGTGAAAAATTGTTGAATAAAATAAACAACGCGAAATTAAAATAAAAGACATGGCTTAAGCCATGTCTTTTATGATTTCATCTGCTAATTCTATATACATATTTACTTCTTGTTCAATTAATTTTAAAGAGCTAATGAAGAAATTCTTATCGTGAACATCGATATCCATCATCTTCGCCACATTATAGATATCGTTTTTGCCTGTTTCTCTCAGCAAAGCATCATATTGTTTTACAAAATTGTCTTTATCATTTAGATATTTTGCATACAATCCTTTTGAAAATAAAAGGCCAAATGCATATGGAAAATTATAAAAACTCAAGTCTGCAGAGTAATAATGAGATTTATTTATCCACATATAAGGATGCAGATAATTTTCATCTAGGCTATCACCATAAGCCTTCTTTTGAGAATCAATCATCATGTCTTTTAACTCATTTACAGTTAAAGGATGATCTTTTCTTCTTTCGAACACTTCGGACTCAAATAAAAACCTGCTTAATATATCCACTATTACTTGTCCTGAACCAGATATTGATTCTTCTAATATAGCAATTTTTTCATCGATATTTTTTGCTTCTTTTAAACTTGCATTTACCACGATAGTTTCACAAAATATAGAAGCGGTTTCAGCTATAGGCATAGGATACGAACTATTTAGTATAGATTCATCCTTTAAGTTAAATCCATGATAAGCATGTCCTAGCTCATGAGCTAAAGTTGTCATATTTGAAAAGCTTCCATTGAAATTTGCCATAACTCTGCTTTGACCTATGCAATGAAGATTTGAACAGAATGCTCCGCCTCTTTTTCCTTTTCGAGGCTCAACATCCAGCCAATTATTCTCATAAGCATTTTTAACGAAATCTGCCAATCTATCGCTAAAGGTTCTGAAATTATCTATTACATAATTAATGGCTTCTTCATATGAGAATGTTCTATCGTTTTTACCGACCGGAGCAAATAGATCGTAGAATGGAAGACTGCCTTTATGCCCTAACAATTCAGCTTTCTTTTTATAGTATCTATGGAAAATATCCAGATTTTCATTCATCGCTTCAAGCATTGCATTTAAAGTTTCTTCATCCATTCTTGACTTTATGAGAGTTTCATGGAGCGGCGATTTGTAGCCTCTCAAATCACATAAAGTAATTACTTCGCCCTTAATGCCATT
This sequence comes from Soehngenia saccharolytica DSM 12858, assembly GCF_059568515.1. Lineage (NCBI taxonomy): Bacteria > Bacillati > Bacillota > Tissierellia > Tissierellales > Tissierellaceae > Soehngenia > Soehngenia saccharolytica. The sequence goes on from NZ_JCANTN010000020.1 coordinate 5,347, forward strand.
TAATGCCGCACTTGAGGCATCTTCAATTTTTTTGTAAGAGTCGAGTTCTGCAAAATAGGCAGTTTTTCTTACATTGGCATCTGCATCATAAGCTAAATTTCTAACCACTGGAAGTGGTAAAGTTTCTTTTTTGCCAGCAAGTGTTATATCTACATCAAGAGTTGAAACGACTTTGTTTTGAAGTCCTTCCCAGGCTGAAGAACCTGTATTTGTTAATTTTGATATGATTACCTCTTGATCTTTTGGAAGTAAAAATTTTGCTCTTTGTCTATTTGATAAAAGGAAGTACTCATGTTCTCTTAATAAAGCACTTGAAGCAATAACTTCTTCAAGATTATCAAGTTTTAGTAGAAAATTTTGAAATTCAACGATTGAAGGAGTTATTTCGTTTGCAATTACCTCGATTTTGTCAAGATATTTAAAAGCTTCTTCATCGTTTGCGTCAACTGCGTTTGTTAAATGCGCAAATGCAGCTAACCTAGAAACATAGTATCTGTATTGTTTCAAATGATCGATATAAGTTTCCAATTTCTCTTTTGCATTATCTGTGTTTAAAAAAGCTTCACTAGTCCAAGCATTTATATCTTCAACTAGTTTTTTGAAATAAACTAAATCTGATTGAAATTCATCACTATCAAATGATGGGTATAATTCTTTTAGACTCCAACGCAAATTGCATCACCTCTATATTTATTTCGACACACTAATATTATAACATAGCTTTTTATAGTAGCAACAACAAAGAAAGTTAAAAAAATAACGAATAATTTCACACAATGAAATATTTAAAAAATTGTTAAATACGTGGAAATAAGAAAATTGAAATAAAACGTTCATGATATTTCATAAATCGAAACAATCTATTTTGGAAATATTACAAATAATCATACAAAATACGCATAAACAAGCTATTAACGAATAGTATATAAAGTAGTGAAAAATCAGAATAAAATTATAATTAGCAAACGTATTGCATTTTACTATAAATCGTATATAATTAATAACGTTGTACTATATGTTATTAAATTAACTATTGAGGAGGATAATATGGCTAAAGATGCTTCAAAATCAAAATTAACACTAGTTTCATTAATTCTTATGATTTTCACCTCTGTATATGGCTTTAACAACATTCCTAGGTCATTTTACAAGATGGGATATGCTGCAATTCCTTGGTTTATAGTATCTGGCATTTTATTTTTTATACCATTCGCATTTATGATGGCTGAGTATGGAGCAGCTTTTAAAGATGAAAAAGGCGGTATATATTCGTGGATGGAAAAGTCTGTAGGGCCTAAATACGCATTTGTAGCAACATTCATGTGGTATTCTTCATATATTATTTGGATGGTGAATGTTTCTTCTGGACTATGGGTACCATTGTCCAATGCAATTTTTGGACAAGATAATACACAAACTTGGTCATTCCTAGGTTTAAGTGCTACGCAAGTTCTTGGGGTATTAGGAATTATATGGATTTTATTCGTTACTTTTGTTTCTACAAAAGGCCTAGATAAGATTAAAAAGGTTACCTCGATTGGAGGAATAGCTGTAACTGGATTAAATATTCTACTATGGGTAGGTGCAATTACTGTTTTAGTTTTAAACAAAGGCAGTTTTGCTGAGCCAATAGTTGGATTAAAATCATTTACTCAGCCAATTAATCCAGAGTATCAAGGGAGTTTTATTGCGTCATTATCATTTGTGGTATATGCAATATTTGCATATGGTGGAATTGAGGCAGTGGGTGGATTAGTAGACCAAACAGAGAACCCAGAAAAGACATTTCCAAAGGGAGTTGCGATATCTGCCGCAGTAATATCAATTGGATATGCTCTTGGAATATTGCTAGTTGGGGCATTTACAAATTGGAATGATGTAATAAATTCATCTAATGTTCACATCGGAAATGCAAGCTATGTTATAATGAATAACCTCGGTGTGGCTGTAGGTCAAGCGATGGGCGTGGCTGAGCAAACAGCTCTTTTATTCGGAAGAGTAATTGCTAGAGTATTTGGTTTCTCGACATTTTTAGCTTTAATGGGTGCATTCTTTACTTTGACATATTCACCATTAAAACAATTAATCGAAGGTACACCAAAAGAGCTATGGCCTGGCAAATTCAGTAAAATCGATGAGAAAAATGGGATGCCCGTGAATGCAATGGTTGTTCAAGCAGTTGTTGTAAGTGCTATTATAGCTTTAGTATCTTTCGGCGGAGAGTCAGTTTCCAAGTTCTTTGACATATTGGTTATTATGACAAATGTTGCTATGACAGTACCTTATATGTTCTTAGCAGGAGCATTCCCTGCATTTAAGAAAAATCAAGAGATTGTAAAACCATTTGAGGTTTATAAAAACTATAAGACATCATTTGTTGCTACTGTAATAGTTGTTTTGACAGTTGGTTTCGCTAACTTCTTTACAATATTAGAGCCAGCTCTAAACGGAGATTTAAAGAGCGCTATATGGTCAATTATAGGACCGGTATTATTCTCAATAATTGCTTTATTGATGTTCTACTTTTATGAGAAAAAAACAAGCAACATTAAAGTCGTTAATAAAGTTGAAACTCAAAACTAGCAAAATGCCCTTTGGTATACCAAAGGGCATTTTGTTTAAGAACAACTAATTTTGGATATACATAATCAAAGGTGATGATTATGAAAAAGATTGACAAAGAAAAATTAAAAAGAGACTTAAATCCCATATCTTACAAAGTAACTCAGGAAAACGCGACAGAAAGACCTTTTTCAAGTCCGCTGAACGACAATTTTGAAGAAGGGATATATGTAGACATAGTTTCAGGAGAAGTGCTTTTTTCTTCAAAAGACAAATTTGATGCAGGGTGTGGTTGGCCAAGTTTTACTAAACCTGTCGATGAAGAAAATATTGTTGAAAAAAAGGATCTTTCCCATGGAATGATTAGAACTGAAGTAAGATCCAAAGAAGCAGATTCGCATTTGGGGCATGTATTCAATGATGGGCCAAGTGAAAAAGGTGGGCTTAGGTATTGCATTAATGGAGCAAGCTTGAGATTTATAAAGAAAGAGGATATGGAAAAAGAAGGATATAAAGATTACTTGGATAAAGTTTAGAGGTCGCTCTAAACTTTTTTCTTGCTTTTATGTCTACTTAAGTATATACTTAATTAGTTAAAGACAAGGAGGAAATTTTTTTATATGGAGAAATTAAGATTTGATGAAATGGAATTTAGTGAGGCTGTGAAGAAAGGCATAAGGGATATGGGTTTTGAAGAGATGTCCCCTATTCAATCACAAGCAATACCTATTCTTTTACAAGGTATAGATGTAATCGGCCAAGCACAAACAGGAACCGGTAAAACAGCTGCTTTTGGCATACCTTTGTTAGAAATGGTAGATGTAAGTGTAAAAAAGACTCAAGCGCTCATACTATGTCCAACTAGAGAGCTTTCTGTACAGGTAGCTGAAGAACTTACAAATTTAGCTAAGCACGTAAAAGGGCTTAACATATTACCAGTTTACGGCGGACAACCAATAGAAAGACAATTAAAGGGTTTAAAAGCAGGAGTGCAAATAGTTGTAGGCACACCTGGTAGAGTCATTGATCACATTAGAAGAAAAACTATAAAGACTGACAGCATAAAATACATGGTGCTCGATGAAGCTGACGAGATGTTTGACATGGGATTTAGAGATGATATTGAATTGGTTATGAATACATTGCCAAAAGAAAGGCAGACAATATTTTTCTCAGCGACTATGCCAGATGAAATAAGACAATTTGCAAAGAAGTTCCAAAAAGACCCACAGTATATAAAAGTAGTTCATAAAGAACTTACTGTACCTAAAGTAGAGCAATCGTATTACGAAGTAAGATCACAGATGAAAACTGAGATACTCAGTAGACTAATAGATATATACAACCCAAAATTGACATTGGTATTTTGCAACACCAAAAAGAAAGTAGATGAGTTGACTACAGAACTTCAATCTAGAGGCTATTTAGCTGATGGGCTGCATGGAGACTTAAAGCAAAATCAAAGGGATATGGTAATGAACAAATTCAGGAAATCAACAATTGATATCTTAGTAGCTACCGATGTAGCCGCTAGAGGATTAGATGTTGATGATATTGATTTGGTAGTAAATTATGATTTGCCACAAGACGAAGAAAACTATGTTCATAGGATAGGCAGGACAGCAAGAGCAGGACGAAGTGGAAGAGCTTTTAGTTTTGTATCTGGAAGAGAGATATATAAACTTAAAGACATACAAAAGTACACTAAGACAACTATAGAGAGAAGAGAAATACCAACTTTAAAGGATATACAAGCAAAATACACTGAAAGCGTTCAAGATAAGATAAAGCAAGAAATTGAGGCAATTGAAGAAAATGACTTAACTAAATACAATTCAATATTAGATGCATTGTTATTAGAAGAGTACAGCTCATTTGACATAGCTCTTGCACTATTGAAGATGTATTTAGATGAGAAAAAAATATTTGAAGGTCATGAAGAAATAGAGCAGATAGATACAAAGAGAAAATACAATCCAAATGGAATGTATACAAGACTTCACATAAATGCAGGAAAGACTCTAGGCATCAGCCCAAGACATATATTATCTGCAATATTTGAAGAGACTGGTTTAAATAAAAAAATCATTGGAAATATAGATCTATATGACGATTTTACTTTTATTGAAGTACCTTCTGAATACGATGAAGTAATTATAAATAGTTTAAATGGCAAGAAAATAAGAGGGATAAAAGTAAGAGTTGAAAGAGCAAATGCTAAGAAGAAAATAAGCAGGTAATAATTTTTAATCTGGAGGCGATAGTGTTGAAAATGTTTAAAAGCGACAACACATCTGGGGTTCATCCTAAAGTATTAAAAGCTATTGAGGAAGTTAATTTTGAACATGAAAGTGCTTATGGTGAAGATTCGGTAACAAAGAAAGCTATAGAAAAATTCAGATCTGTCTTTGAAAAAGATGTTGATGTCTTTTTCGTAACTACAGGTACATCTGCAAATGTTATAGGGTTATCAGGAGCCTTGTTGCCATACGAAGGAGTGATTGCTCCAGTAACTGCACATATAAATGTTGATGAATGTGGAGCTTTAGAAAGATATGCAGGCAATAAGATAATACAAATACAAACTGAAGATGGCAAAATAAATCCTGAAATGATAGTGGATACTTTAATAGTTTTAGGGGATGAGCATGCTGTTCAACCTAAAATCATCTCTATATCTCAAGTTACTGAACTGGGAACTTTATATGAAGTTGATGAAATAAAAGCACTAGCAGATTTTGCTCATAAAAATGGGTTATATCTGCATGTTGATGGAGCTAGGATTGCAAATGCAGTATGCGCATTAAATTCGTCATTCAAAGAGATGTTAACAGATACAGGAGTTGATTTAGTTAGCTTTGGTGGGACTAAAAATGGAATGATGATTGGTGAAGCAATTGTTGTTTTTAATGACAACCTCAAAGGCAGATATCATTTTTATAGAAAACAAGGTATGCAACTAGTTTCAAAGATGAGATTTATTTCCGCACAGTTTTTAGCCTATTTAGATGGAGTATGGGAAGAAAATGCTAGAAATTCAAATGAGATGGCAACATATTTTGCTAATGAATTGGAGAAATTCGATCAGATAAAGTTAAAATCTAAAGTCAGGGCTAATATGATATTCGCTTATATGCCAAAAGATTTGATAAATGTACTTCATGAAAAATTTGCATTTTATGTAAATGATGAAAAAGAGGGTTTAATAAGATTGGTAACCTCCTTTGACACTACCAAAGAAGATATAGACTTGTTTATAAATGAAATTAAAAATTATTACAATAAATAAACCTTGACTTAAGTCAAGGTTTTTTTCATAGGAGAAAATCAGAAAAATACTAGGTTATAAATAAACCGCTTTGGGTATAATCAAATTATATAAATACAGAAGAAAGCGGGAGCTCAAATGAAAGTTATAATTGCGCCATGTGGGATTAGAAATATCTTAGATGCCAATGATATGGCCATATATATGGAAGATGGGGTTAGAAATATAGTAAAAAATGCTGAAATCTATAAATTCCCCTTGCTAAATGGAGATTCTCCAATTGAACAGACAAAAGCGTTGGGAGGCAAAATTTACGAAAAAGAAACGCTTGATCCATTAGGAAGGAAAATCCATGCAAAATACGCTGCGCTAAATGATAAAGTGATCATTGAATTAAAGGAAAGTTCAGGATTAAGACACTTGAATATGGAGGAAAAGAATCCTTTATACACTTCAACTTATGGCACGGGTTTGTTGATTTTAGACGCATTAAATAAAGGATATAGGGATTTTTATGTTTTCACTCATGGTAGTGCTACTAATGATGCTGGAATAGGAATATTAAATAGCTTGGGATTTAGATTTTTAGACATTAATGGAAATGAAGTTGAATTGAATGCAAAGGGACTATACACAATAAGAGATATAGATAGTTCGAAGAAAGATGCACGTCTTGACGAGACTTCATTTACAGTAGTTACGGATTATAATCAGGAGTTTTCTGGACTTCACGGCATCGCTTATACTTATGGGCCAATAAAAGGTGCGACGCCTTTGATTATAGAATCTTTAGACAGGGGACTTAGAAATTTTGCATTAGTAGTTGAGAAAAAAATAGGAGTAGATGTTGAAAAGGTGAAAGGCTCAGGTGCGGGTGGCGGAGTTGCAGCAGGATTATATAGTTTTTTAAATGCTGACATAATATCGACTATAGATGCTTTTTATGAGATTAGCAATTTAAAAAATTATATTTACAATGCAGATTTAGTTTTAACTGGCTCCACTGAAGTTATGAAAGGCGAAAAATTAAATCCCGTCATGATGGACATTGTAGATATAGCACATAAAAACCATGTACCAGTAGTTGGCATATTCGGATATACAGATAATGGAATTGAAAAACTCTATTCTAGTGGTTTCACCGGGATTTATCCACTGTATAAAAACAGGCTTCATATGGATAATTTTTATGCAGAACCTCATGAAATGCTTGTAAAAATGGTTGAATCCATCATAAGCATAGTAATTGATGAACAATATGAGGGATAAAATGTTAAGTGGGAAAAGATATAATACATTAAACGATGAGCTATTTAAAATATTTGGAGAAAAAGTTTCAAAAATTGCTATAGATGGTGGATTTACTTGTCCAAATAGAGATGGCAGACTAAGTTATAGTGGGTGCCTTTTTTGCAATGAAAAAGGCTCTGGAGATTTCACTAATTTCAATCTAGATATAGAAAAACAAATAGATAGCCAAATTGAAATTAACAAGAGAAAATGGAAGACAAATAAATTTATTGCATATTTTCAATCCTTTACTAACACTTACGCAGATATAGACACTTTAAAGCTCAAATATGAAAATGCAATGAGCAGAAAAGATATTGTAGGATTAGCTATAGCGACCAGACCGGATTGTTTCAATGAAGAAATCTATGATTATTTAGAAGAGTTAAATAATAGGACATTTCTTTGGATCGAGTTAGGATTGCAAACTGTAAGCGAAGATACAGCGAAGTTAATAAACCGAGGATACGATTTAAATACTTATGAGGAGACTATAATGGAATTAAAGAAAAGAAAGATAAGAGTAGTAACTCATTTGATATTTGGATTGCCATATGAAGACAAAGTAGATATGCTAAATTCAGTCAAATATTTAGCTAAAACCAATACTTGGGGAGTAAAATTTCATTCACTTTACATTCAAACTGATTCAAGATTATATGATTATTACCTTAAAGAGAGTTTTAAATTATTAACTAAAGAGGAATATGTAGATATTGTGTCTATAGCAATATCGTATCTACCAAGAGAAATGGTAATTCATAGACTCACAGGAGATGCGAATAAGAAGTTGCTCTTTAAACCAGAGTGGTCTTGTGATAAGCTAGGAGTTATCTCTTCAATAGATAAAAAATTAAAAGAACTCGATTTATATCAAGGGGTCAATTATAATAGTAATATGTGATAAAAAGGGGTTGATATGATGAATAAAGTTCTGATTATGCTTGCTGACGGTTTTGAGGAAGTTGAAGCATTGACTTGTGCTGATTACCTTCAAAGAGCTAGTATGGAAGCTGTATTAGTCTCCACAAGTAAAAATCAAATCGTAGAGGGATCTCATAAAATAAGAGTTGTAGCAAACAAATTACTAGAGGAGATCGTTTCTTCAGTTAATTACTCTGCCATAGTAATTCCTGGAGGGCAACCTGGAGCAACAAATTTAAAGAATAATAGAAGAGTACTAGAACTTATTAAAGAATTCTATGATGAAGAAAAGATAGTTGCCTCAATATGTGCCGGCCCAAGCGTACTTTATGAAGCGGGTATATTAGATGGGAAAAAAGTAACATGCTTTCCTGGATATGGAGAAAAATTAATTGGTGCAAAAGTTGTAAACGATATTGTCGTCAAAGATGGCAATATAATTACAGCGATGGGACCTGCAACTGCTGATTATTTTGCGATAAAAATAGTCGAAGCTTTAAGAGGCAGTGAAAAAGCTAGAGAGCTTAGAAAAAGCATATTATTAGATGTGGTTGAAAATCAAAGATGAGTTTAGCTCATCTTTTCTTTTTCTCAATATTGTAATTGCACTTATTATATAGTATTATAACTATATAATATTTTAAGAGGTGTAAGATGAAAAAACAATTTATAACTGTATTTATAGTGTCGTTGCTAGCATTTGCATCCATATACGCAGTGTTAGCCAATACTATTTTTGATGAAGAAAAAGTTGCGGCGGAAGATCCATTAAATCCTATAGATGAAGAGCCAATCGAGAATGATAAAAATGAATTAGTGTTTTTACTTCTTGGAGTAGACGCAAAAGACCTCGATCATGCAAAGGGAACCAGAACAGACACTATAATGCTTACTAGAGTAAATTTCGATACCGGGAAAATTTCTATCCTATCAATTCCAAGAGATACCAGAACGATGGTAAATGGGAAATTGGATAAAATAAATGCTGCTCATGCATACGGCGGAGTGGATATGACTCTTGAAGCAGTAAGTGATTTAATAGGATTTGATATTGATTACTATGTATTAGTTGATTATCAGATAGTAAAAGAAGTTGTAGATGCAATTGGTGGAGTCGATATAGAGGTTCCATTTGACATGAAGTATGATGATCCTACTGCGGATCCACCGCTTCATATAAATTTAGAAAAAGGATTTCAAAATCTAAACGGACAAGAAGCACATGATTTTTTAAGGTTTAGACACAACAACAATTACACAGTAGGATATCCGGATGGAGATGTAGGTAGGATAAAAGCCCAGCAGTACTTTATGAAGGAACTAGTAAAACAGACTTTAACACCTAAAAACATATTTAAAATTCCTACTCTTATAAAAACCTATTACAATAATGTTGAAACCAATATACCGTTTAATTTTGTATTAAAAGGCGCAACCATGGTAAACAAAATAGATACTAATCTCATGGAAACCGCTACAATTCCTGGAGAAGGAGAGTATATTGGCGATATAAGTTATTTCATCTATGATGGAGAACAAATGCAGGAATTGGTAAATAACATGTTTGGAGATTACATAGTGGAACCTATAACAGTTCCCTAAATAAATATCAAAGAGGTGTAAGAATGAGAAAAGCCAGGAAAAAAGAGCATGTTGAGAACTACCTAAGGACCTCTTTTAAAGGCGATACCTTATTAGGAGATGTGTATTTACCACACAATGCATTGCCAGAATTAAACTTCGATGATATCAACACATCGCTTGTATTTTTAAACAAGAAAATCAACTACCCTGTACTGATAAATGCTATGACAGGTGGCTCTGACTTTAGCGAAGGAATTAATAGAGATTTATCTACTATAGCAAGGGAATTTAATATTCCGATGGCAGTAGGCTCTGAAACTATTGTGTTAGAAGATAAAGAGGCAGAGAATTCTTTCAGAGTTGTCAGAGATATCATAGGAGATGAAGGAATAGTAATAGGAAACATTGGAGGCTTATCGTCATCTGAAGACGCCAAGCTCGCAGTAGATATTCTAAAAGCAGATGCGCTTCAAATACATTTGAATGTTGCTCAGGAATTGGTTATGGACGAAGGAGATAGAGATTTCAAGGGAGTCTTAAAAAACATTGAATCCATAGTTAAAAGTGTAGAAGTTCCTATTATTGTTAAAGAAGTGGGCTTTGGAATAAGTTATGACGTAGCAAAGAAACTCTATGATGTTGGAGTAAGACACATTGATGTATCTGGATTTGGCGGAACAAATTTCATTGAAATAGAGAATTTGAGAAATCCATCTATGGACTTCACAGAATTATATTCATGGGGAATACCAACAGCAGCAAGCATCATTCAGGTTAGAAAACTTCCAGACGATTTGCGTATTATCGCAAGTGGTGGAATAAGGACAAGCATGGATATTATTAAATCTATTGTACTTGGCGCTGATGTTGCAGGAATAAGTGGCGAAATACTCTCATATTTGGTCCATGGAGGAATATCAAACGCAATGGAATATATGGAGAATACCATTTATAAATTAAAAGTTATAATGATGCTGTTAGGAAAGAAAGATTTACAAGAATTGAGAGAAGTAGATTATAAAGTGACTGGAAAATTGAAAGAGATTATTTAAAGGATTCGTTAGAATCCTTTAATAATTTAAGGAGGAAATTGTGGACTTAAAATTGTATTATATGGATTATTGCCCATTTTGTAATAAAGTTATAAATTACATCAAAGAAAATAATTTAGAAATTGAAATGAGAAATATAAACATCAAAGAATACTACGATGAGTTATTATCGATAGGTGGATTGGATCAAGTTCCAATGCTTTTGGTTAATGGCAAACCTCTATATGAGTCTGATGATATAATTAAATTTTTGAAAGATAATATTGTAAATTCAGATGGAACGAGAGAATAGACTAATAGGGAAAAAACTAATTCACTTTGATGTAATTGATTCAACAAATGAATATGCTAAAAAAAACTTCATTAACTTAGAAAATGGTACGGTAATATTAAGTGACGAACAAACCAAGGGTAAAGGCAGAGCTGGAAGAGGATTCATATCAAATAAAGGCGGGCTGTATTTTAGCGTCATTTACCACTCTAAATTGGAGATCTCTAAATTGCCTCTATATACACAATTAGCGTCTATTGCTGTTTTTAAAGCATTGGAAGAATTAGATATAAAAGCACATATAAAGTGGCCGAACGATTTGTATATTAATAAATATAAAATTTGTGGAATATTGACAGAGCTAATTCAATTCAAAGATTTCAACGGGGTTATAATGGGCATCGGAATCAACATTAAAAATACTAGAGATGAATTCATGAAAGCAAATATCCTCGCTTCTTCAATAGAAGAGGAGACGAAAATTAAAATTGATAGTAAGTTGCTCTTAGAAAGAATTCTATATCATTTGGATGCTATTTTTTTAGATTTTGAGACGAATAGAGATTTTGAAAAATACAAAACTCTTTTGATAGAAAATTCCATGATAATCGGCAAAGAAATAGCCTTGGATATAGGAAATGAAAATGTGATAGCAAAAGCTTTGGACATCGATAAATATGGGAATCTAATTATCGATGTCAATGGAGAAAGAAGAGCTTTGAATTCAGGTGAAGTTCACATTAGGATGTAAACTACACCTTATCCTTTAATTTATTTCCCAAAACTGAAGCTATGAATAACTTTAATATATCGCCTGGTATAAACATTAAACAGCCTATTTTCAATATATACGTGAGACTAAGACCTTTCCCTAAATAAGAATTAAGGATAAAAGCCATATAAGGAAGACCTATCAAGTACATTGTTATGCTAGAAATTATGCTAGCTTTAATGAAACTTGCTAAGGTCTTTTTCTTTTGTGGAAAATATCCTGCTATAAATGATGCTGCAACAAAGCTCAACAGAAAACCAAAACTCGGTTTAAATACTGTTTGAATGCCACCTGTCATAGATGCAAAAATTGGCAGCCCAACTAATCCTAAAATCAGATAAACAACTTGCGATAGAGCTCCCAAATAAGGACCTAAGAGAAATCCGGATAGCAAGACAAACAAACTTTGCAAAGTTATGGGTACAGGACCTATAGGGATGCTAATAAAAGCTCCTATAGCCGTCAACGCTGAAAATAAAGCAGTTTTTGTGATATCGCTTGATTTTAGTTTCATAATTACCTCACAGTGAATTGTTTATAAATATAGCTTACTATGAGGTGATTTAAAAATCAAGATTCTTGTTCTTTTCGATATTTTTCCATTACTTGTGAAAATATATCTCCGTTAGTAGGAGGAGTATAAGTTATTGCATTTGCACCAGCCTCAATTGTTCTCATAATACTCTCGTCAGTTGGACCGCCAGTAGCTATTATTGGAAATTCATTGCCTATCTCAGATCTTATCATTTTAACAATTTCATGAGTATTAGCTCCACCTGACACATTTAATATTCTGACACCTGCATCGATCTTACTTTTGTAATCGTCTTTCATTGACACGACAGTTCCAATTATTGGGATGTCAACCACTTCATACATCCTTTTGATGACATCTGGTTTTGTCGGAGCATTTACTACAACACCATAAGCTCCCAATAGTTCAGCCTGCAATGCTATCTGAACAGATCTTTCACCTGTAGTCAGTCCCCCTCCAACACCTGCAAATACTGGAACGTTTGCGACCTCAAGTATAGAGTGAATGATGGATAGCTGAGGTGTAAAAGGATATACTGCTATTATTGAGTCTGCATTCGTATTTTTTATTATAGCTACATCTGTAGAGAATAATAAGGATTTTATCCTTGTTCCAAGGATTTTAATACCGCTAGCTCGATATATTACTTCTGGCACTTTTACTATTTTTTCTCTTAATTTAGTGTTTATCTCGGGAATAAATTTTTCTTTGTTTCTCTCCATTTTTGGACCTCCCATAATTTATATATGTTTATATTACCCAATTGGGTATAATAATACCAGTATAAACCATAATAATTTGATTGTAGGTGAAACAATGCGAAGAGAAAGAGCGGAATACTTTAAAGACTTACCTTTAAATATAGAGCTTCTAAAAGTAAAAGAATATCCATTACATTGGCAAAATAGTTTAGAAATACTGTTTATGCTAAAAGGCAGCATCATGCTAAACGTAGAAGCAGAGAGATATCCTTTGAAGGAAACTGAAATAGAGATTATTAATCCTGATGAAGTATATAGTATGGAAGCAATTGATGAGGACAATTTACTGTTAATTTTTCAGATAGACCCGTTGTTTTTTGAATCGTATTATGAAGACGCAAAAGATATATTTTATTACACAGATTCTACAAATGTAGGAGATCAAGATTCTGAAAAGTATTATAAGCTTAAGAAATTACTAGCTATCATATTATACGAAGTTATTTCAAAATTAGATGATTACGAAGATGTAGTGGAAGAAAAGCTTCTTGATGTCATGTATCATCTTCTGAATAACTTTCATTATCTTTTTTATGATGAAGAGAGCCTGAAAGATGATGAAATTCAATTGGAAAGATATCATAGAATAATGAAATACTTAAGCAACAATTACATGAATAAAGTTAGCTTGAAGGACATAGCAAAACAAGAGTTTTTAAGCTCACAGTACTTGTCATATAAGATAAAAGAAGTTTTTGGAAAGGGTTTTAATGACTACTTAAATCAGATAAGAGTCGAGGAATCGACAAAATTGTTATTGGATACTGATAAATCAATCAGTGAAATTGCAGAAGATGTAGGCTTTTCACATGTAAGGTACTATAACAAGCACTTTAAAAACCATTATAATATGACGCCCCTTCAATATAGAAAAAAATACAAGGTAAGCGACAAAGAATTGGAGAGATTAAAAAGAATAGAGAGCTTGGATTTATCAGAAGCAATTATTTATTTAGAGAGTTATTTATCGGATTATGAGAGATTTAATTACGACAATAGAATAATTAAATTGGATATTGATCTAAAAAAAGAGCCAATGGACACTTTTAAAAGACCTGAGATAATCGACATTGGAGATGTTTCGCTATTACTTGAAGAAGAAAACAGGAGAATACTAAAAGAAATTCAAACTGAAATAGGATTTAAATATCTGATAGTAAATAATTTATTCTCGGATGATATGGATATATATAAAGGCAAGGATAAAAGGTTTATAAACTGGACTAGAGTAGAGATAATACTTGATTTTCTAGAAGATATCAAGCTTAGCCCTATCATATCGACAAAAGGTGTTCAAAGACATATAGTGGAAGACTTTATTAAAACATTCTCTAATACCTACTCTAAATTAGAAGAATGGCTGGATATAACCACGGAAGACTTCGATATAGTCTATCCTTTGTCAGAAATATCCCCAAAGCATGACACTTTGCTAATGTCAAATTATATAATTTATAGTTACACCATGGAAAATAAAAGACTGGTAATGAATGTAATAGACGAAATTTCCAAAGATACTGTGCTTACAAACGAAACTTTCTTCGGAGGAAAAGGAATATTTACAGCCAATTACTTAAATAAGCCATCATTCTACGCATTTAAGTTTCTTTCGCTATTAGGGGATGAGGTTTTATACAAAGATGACGGATATATAATCACAAGGTCTGAAACTGGATATCAGATACTTTTGTATAATCCAGAAGTCATATCAGAAGAAGAGATATACGGAGACAGCGAATCAAAGAAATTAAAAGAGAAAAAAGTATCATTGAACTTTTTTAACACCGAACACAATTTTCAAATAACAAAATACGATTTAAACAAAAGCTATGGCTCGGTATATGACAAATGGGTATATTTAGGCAAACCTGAAAGGCTTACAAGCGAAAATTGGAGTTTGTTAGACAATTATGTGCATCCTTATGTGAGTTTTTATTTTTCAGAAAAAACAAGTGTATTCAATTTAGTGACTAAGATAAAACCAAATGGATGCGTATTGTTTACATTAAATTATGGACTAAATTAAGAAATTGAATGTACTATGTTAAGATTACTTAAAATTTAGACAATTTAGAACAACCTAATATAATCCAATAAAGAGGACAATCCAGTCAATTACTTAAAATCCCCAAAATGATAAAATATATATATCAAATGGGGGTTTTAGTATGAGCAGTAAAGAATTTGGAGAAGAAAAGATATCAAAGTTGTTGATAAAGTTTTCGATTCCAGTAATCATATCAATGCTCGTTAATGAATTATATAACATGGTTGATACATTCTTCGTCGGAAGAACTGTAGGAGGAGACGGGATAGCAGCAATAATTGCTGTTTTTCCATTTCAAAGAGTAATGGTAGCATTAAGTGTTATGATTGCAGTAGGTTCAATGACTTCTTTTTCAAGGCACAATGGAGAACGTGACTACAAAAAAGCAAAAGAAGTTCTGAATACTGGATTTTCCATGATATTTGCAGTAATGATACCTTTAGTATTATTAGTCTTGCTTTTTAAGCAAAACATCATAGGAATAATTGGAGCGGGAGATACAGTAGAAGCATTAGCTTCTACATATTTAGGAATAATTGTATTTGGAGTTGTATTTTTGGGGCTTACAGTCTACATCTCACACACGATGATAGCTCTGGGAAATACAAGAGTATCCATTGTAAGTACGAGTTTAGGAGCTTTAACAAATATAATATTAGACTTTATATTAGTTAACGGTTACAACCTTGGAATTACTGGTGCAGCCATAGCGACAGCATTATCGCAAATAGTGGGATTTATTTACGCATTTTATAAATTCCAAGAAATGAAAAAAGAATATGGCATATCTCTTAAATTCAACATAAATGCATCGTATATTTTGCCAATACTTTTAGTTGGAATTTCATCATTTGTCATTGAGGCAGAAGATGGGATACTCATGGGAAATTTAAGCAGTTTATTGACAAGTGCAATTGGAGATGAAGGGTTAGTTATATTAGGTATAGTTTCTAAAGTGTATATGTTCTTGTTCATTCCTATATTTGGAATTGCACAAGCGATGCAGCCAATAGCAGCTTATAATCTAGGCGCTAATAAGTTAAAGAGACTTAAAAATCTAATGACGAAGACGATTGTATTTTCACTAGTAGCATCAACAGCACTTTGGATATTGTCTTTGATATTTGCACCAAACATGATCAAGTTATTTATACAAGATGAAAAGATAATAAAAGATGCAGCTTTTGCATTTAGAATTATGATTTCAGCATTTCCATTACTTAGTGTATATTATGTATCTATATTTTATTTTCAAGCAATGGGAAAAGCTAAGACATCACTTGCGACAGCAGTATTGAGACAATTAGTAATTATGCTTCCTATATCAATACTATTAGCTAAGGGCTTGAATTTAGGGAGCCTGGGAGTATGGTTAGCATATCCTATATCAGATTTTCTAGCTAGTTTGGCAGCTTTTATGTTGATTAGAAATGAAGGAATTGAATTGAACTTACAGATAAGCACACAAATCCAAAAAGCAGAAGAAAAAGCTTTAATTACAAGAGAATAATATATGATATAATCAGGAGTAGATATAATCTACTCTTTTTTTATGGAGGAAAATGATGAGCTCGAAAAAGAATTATTATAAGAAAAAGCAACAACCACCTGGAACACTTATCTATACTGGAAATCAAACAGATGAAATTCAAAAATTGATTCTTACTACTTACAATAAAGATAAAATAATTCAAAAAGAAATAAATTCAATTGATGAATTTGTCAAGGAAGAAAATTTAGGCATAAAATGGCTTGATGTTATAGGGTTGGCTAATGTTCATTCAATTGAGGAAATAGGGCAAAGGCTTAGAATCCACAAATTGATACTAGAAGATATACTGAATACAAGACAACGAACAAAACTGGAAGAATACGACGACTCATTATTTTTAGTAATTAAGAAGTTGTATTTGTTAGAAGATATAGAAATAGATGCTAAACAAATCTCAATAATAATTAAAGAGGATATGGTAATAACATTCCAAGAATACGGCGAAGATGCATTCAAATCCATAAAAAAACGCCTTAAAGAAGGAGCTTATGTCAGAGCTTTAGGATCAGATGATTTGACATATGCTTTAGTCGACTATATAGTTGATGGATATTTCGACATTATGGAAACTTTAAGCGAAGAGATTGACAAAGCAGAAAATGAATTAATGGATGACCCTGGCAAGGAAATATTGAATAGAATTTATTCCTTGAAAAGACAAATAGTCTTTTTTAGAAATACCGTATGGCCAGTAAGAGATATCGCCAATACTCTTTCTAGAGGAGAAGTAAAACTAATAGATCAAAAAACATCTTATTATTTTAGAGATATCTACGACCATTCAATCCAAGTAATTGAATTAATTGAAACTTACAGAGATACCATATATGGTATGATGGACATATATCTATCAAGTATCAGCTCTAAAACTAATGAAGTAATGAAAATACTGACAATATTCTCCACTATTTTCATACCCCTGACATTTTTGGCCGGTGTTTATGGAATGAATTTTATCTACTTTCCAGAACTTAAATGGAGATATGGATATCTTGGATTCTGGATTGTAAGCATAATAATAACAGCTGCTATGATTAAATATTTAAAGAGCAAAAAATGGTTATAGATATTGATTTTTAGATTGAATAGTGTTATTGTATATATAGATACAGTACGGCTATATAACAAACCGTAACAATACACATTGGAGGTATTATATGAATAACACTAAAAAATTGGTTTCATATGGAGTATTGATGGCTTTAACAGTAGTCATGACAATGGTAATTCACATTCCATCTCCTGCTCAAACTGGTTACATAAACTTAGGAGATATGGTGATTTTTATCGCAGCATTTTTCTTTGGAAAGAAAGCAGGATTCCTCGTTGGGGGTGTTGGATCGGCACTTGCTGATTTGTTGTTGGGTTATAGTGTGTTTGCGCCAGTTACATTGATTGTAAAAGGAATTGAAGGATATGTAGCAGGAGTGATTTTTGAAACAGATTTAGGAAGGAAATATCCAATCATACCATCATCTATAGGTGGACTAATAATGGCTGGTGGATACTTTATTGCTGAGATATTTATGTTTGGATTTAATCCTTCATTAATAAATTTACCAGCAAACATTGTGCAAGGACTATTTGGAGCAATAGCTGCTAGTATATTGTATAAATTGTTGAAAGGTAAAATAAACATATAGCTCCTTTAAGGAGTTTATTTTTATGAGTTTTTTTATTATTAAAATGTTATAATATATTACATAACAATTAAACATAAGTAAAACACATGCGGGGTGTAAAGTGATGAAGAATAAGGCTGTAGTCTTAGGTACAAATTACTATGTAGGATTGAGTATAATAAGATGTTTGGGTAGAGAGGGAGTTCATGTAGTTGCGGTTGATTATAGCGAAGAAAGTCGTTATGGCGCAAAATCTAAATATTTAAGTGAAAAACATTTAGCACCACATTATAAAGAAAATCCTGAGGGATTGCTTGATTTTTTAATAGAATATTCAAAGAATCAAGAAGCTAAACCAGTTCTTTACCCTGGAGCCGATCCTTATGTCGAATTTATAGATAATTATTTTGATGAGCTCAGAGAGTATTATCTTTTTCCTATGGATAGAAAAGGATTTTGGACAGAAGTGATGAATAAATACACAATGAGTTTATTGGCTAAAAAGCATGGAGTCTTAGTGCCCGAAACAATTAATTCAAAAGATGAAAATTTAGTAGAAAGAGTAAGAGAAGAAATCAAGTATCCTTGCATCATAAAACCTATGGATTCGGCATCGTTCGTAAAAGCATATAGAAGGAAAGTATTCATTATTAATTCAGAAGAAGAACTCATTGAAAAAGTAAACATGATACATAAAGATGGACATGGAATAACAATTCAGAGAATAATCCCAGGTCCTGAAAAAAATTGCTATTGTTATGATGCCTATTTAAATCAGGATTCAAAGGTCACTCACTATACTGCAGCATATAAAATCAGGCAATGGCCGAATAATTTTGGTGCATCAACATATGCTAAACAAACTTGGATACCTGAATTGCATGAAATATGCAAGCCATTTTTAGAAGGGATCGGTTTTAAAGGATTTGCGGAATGTGAATTGAAAAGAGACGTAAATACTGGAAAAATTTATTTAATTGAAGTTAATGTAAGAACTATAAATTTCAATGAAATGTTGTATAAAGCGGGATTGAATTTTCCATACATTGCATATTTGGAGATGACTGACAAACTACCTGAGCCTAAGAGCATAGAATATGAAACGGGATATGTTTTCCATTACATGTATGAAGATATATTTGCAATTAGAAACTATCTAAAAACAGGACAGATGACCATAGGAGATATTATAAGAGATAATACTTTTAAGAAAGTACATTCTACATGGTCATGGTCTGATCCCTATCCAGGGATATATTTTGTCGGAACTGTCATAAATAAAATGTTTAAGAGAGCTATCGGCAGAGAATAACCATTTTTGGAGGGAATTATGGAAAAAATAAAAAGCAGCTTAAATTCAATTAATGCACTAGATTTGGAAGCTATGAATAAAACCAAACAACGTTGGGATTCTCTAGTAAAGCCGATAGGAAGCCTTGGTTTAATGGAAGAAATCACTATCAGATTATCTGGCATTTACAGGACTACAGATTTTAACATAGATAAAAGAGCTGTAGTAGTCATGGCTAGTGACAACGGCGTTATAGAAGAAAATGTGACTTCTTCTCCACAAGTATTCACTAGAATTTTAGCTGAAAAAATGGCTATTGGAATGACTGGGGTAAGTGTAATGTCTAAGGCCGCAAATGCTGATGTTATAGTAGTAGATATAGGGATAAATGGAGATGTAAAAGAAGAGAAAATCATAAATAGAAAGATTAGATATGGCACAAATAACTTCACTAAAGCTCCTGCTATGACCTATGATGAGACTATAAAAGCTATAGAAACTGGAATAGAAATTGCAGACGAATTATTTAATAGAGGATATAAAATATTGGGAGCTGGTGAAGTAGGGATTGGCAACACTACTACTTCTGCAGCGATAATCAAAGCTATCACTGATTTTAATATAGATGATATTGTTGGAAAAGGTGCAGGAATTACTGATGAACAGTTAATTTTAAAGAAAAATGCAATTTTAAAGGCTATTGAATTACACAAGCCAAACAAAGACGACGCAATAGATGTGATATCCAAAGTAGGTGGACTAGACATAGCTGGGCTTGTAGGAGTTTATCTATCTGGAGCTAAAAACAGTAAGCCCGTAGTTATGGATGGCTTTATATCACAAGCTGCTGCGTTATGTGCTATAAAACTTGACAAAAGGGTAAAAGACTATATAATACCATCTCATTTGTCAAAAGAGCCAGGCGCTAAATTTGTATTCAATGAAATTGGCCTCAAACCAATGCTTGATTTATCTATGAGACTTGGCGAAGGGACAGGTTGCCCATTAGCTTTTCAAATAATAGACACATCAATATACACTTTAAATAACATGGCTACATTCGAAGAAGCAGAAATAGAAAAAGAACTTCTAGTAGATATAAGCAAAGACGAGGAGATATAGAATGATTACATTGGTGACTGGTGGAGCTCGCAGTGGGAAGAGCAATTTTGCACAAAATAGATTATTAGAGAAAGACGATGTAGTTTATATTGCGACTGCAAAAGTAGAAGATAGCGAAATGGCTGATAGAGTAAAACATCATAAAAATTCAAGGCCGAGTTCATGGAGAACTTTTGAAGCCTACTATGATCTACAAAATGCTCTAGGAGAGGAAAACAATTATATTTTAGATTGTGTTACAAACTTATCATCTAATATAATGTTTGATCTATCAAAAGGTATTGATTGTATTGACGATAATTTGCAAAATAAGATTGAAGAAGAAATTTTAAAACAATTGGATAATCTCATTTCAAATATTAGAAAAGAAAACAAAAATTTAATTTTAGTGACAAATGAACTAGGAGATTCAATTGTACCACATCATCATATTTCAAGAGTATTCAGAGATATACAAGGCAGAGTAAATCAGAGCTTAGCGAGTATTTCTGATGAAGTGTATATAGTAATTTGTGGAATAGAAGTGAAACTAAAATGATAAATGGGTTGATACTGGCATTTGAATTTTTTTCGAGACTCCCTGTTAAGAAGAATGTAGACTTTACGAAAGAAAACATTTCATATAGTGTTTTTTTTATGCCGCTTGTCGGATTGACTTTGGGGCTTATATCTGCAATTTTTTTTAATCTAATAGTTCAATATGATAGATTGATAGCAAGTTTTTTAACTGTAGCAATCATGATGATTTTAACAGGGGGACTTCACATAGATGGGCTTTCTGATACATTTGATGGATTTCTTTCTAACAGAAATAAAGAAAAGACCATAGAAATAATGAAAGACAGTAGAATCGGGACTTTTGGGACGATTGCTATAATTTTTGTTGTATTGGGTAAGATATTATTGATATATAGAATAACAAAAAATATAAACGCTGCAATAATTTTTTCCATGGGCAATTCAAGACTTGCAACTAGCATGAATATTGCACATAAAAAATGTGCAAAAAACGAGGGATTGGGATTTTTATTTTACAATAGTAAACCCTCAAACAAAGTAATAGTAAGCACGGCAGTGTATGTTTTATTTATTTTAATTGAAAACATATATAATATAATACCTCTTTTAGCCACTGTACTGCTTAATTTAACATTTGCAAAATGGGCTGATAGAAAAATAGGTGGAATCACTGGGGATATAAACGGCGCAACAATAGAATTAGGAGAGATGATCTCTCTTTTGGCATATTGGGGGATATCGCAATGGATATAATTTTAATTAGACATGGGGAATCAGAAGATAATATTAAGAGAGTCTTAAGTAATGACGATGCACTACTTACCCAAAATGGGAAAAAGCAAATAGAGATGATTAAGCCATTAGTAGCAGAGCTTGATTTTAAAGATGTCTACATCAGTCCATTGAAAAGGACGATTCAGACTAGCGAAATTTTAGGAATAAATGGATCATTGGAAAGCAGAGTAAGAGAAATAGATTTTGGCATATTCAAAGGATTAGGATATGAAGAATTTATGAGAGTTTACCCTGAAGAAGGTAAAAAATGGATAAGCGACATTAAAAATTACCAGATTCCAAATGGGGAAAGTTTAAAAATGACATATCAAAGAGTTGTTGATTTTTTAGAGAATATAATTAAAAATGGTGAAAACTCATTGGTAATTACTCATGAAGGGATAATAAAATTAGCATTTTCATGGGTGTTTGACAGTGATGAGTATTTTAATAAATTTATGGCAGCAAATGGAAGCATAAACATCATATCAATTGATAAAGATTATAAATTTATTAAAAAACTTAATGCGAGAGGATAGGTATTGCTATGTACAAAATAAATGGTATAATATTTGATTTAGATGGAACAATTTTAGACACGATATACGATATAGCTGACAGCATGAATATTGTTTTAGAAAAATTCGGATATCCCATTCATGAATATGAGGAATACAAAGGATTTTTAGGGAATGGCTTTAAAAATCTCGTAAGGAACAGTTTACCAAAAGAAGCAGATGAAAGCACTGTGGATAAAGCATTAGAACTTTTCACAAGAGAATACGATAAAAATTATATGAATAAGACTAAGCCATTTGAGGGTATTTTAAATGTATTAAAAGTTTTACAAGACAATGACATAAAGATGGCTGTAAATTCAAATAAAAAGGATATCTTTACAAAAAACTTAGTTGACAAATTTTTTTCAGATATCAATTTTATTGGTGTTTATGGAGACAGAGAAGGGATAAAAAGAAAACCTGATCCCAAAACCAGTTTAGAGATAGCACAGGCAATGGGATTATCACCTAAAGAGATAATTTACATTGGAGATAGTGAAGTGGACATAATGACTGCAAAAAATGCAAACATGAAAAGCGGAATTGTCACATGGGGGTATAGAGATTTAGAAGAATTAGGAAAATACGATGTAGACTATATTTTCTATAAGCCAAAAGACATACTAAAAATAATAGAATGAAAGGGTTGAAAAATGGGAAAAATAAGGTTATACGGGTTTAACAATTTGACAAAGAGCTTGAGCTTTAATATCTATGATGTTTGTTACGCAGTTTCAGAAGAAGATAAGAAAAAATACATTGAATATATTGACGAACAATACAATTCAACAAGATTGACAAATATATTAATTGAAATTACTAATATAATAGGTGCTAATATATTAAGTATTTCAAAGCAAGATTATCAACCCCAAGGAGCGAGCGTCAACTTTCTTATTACTGAAGAAAAATTAGATGACACTCTAATTGATCCTTCATGCAATAAAGGAGAAATTTGTTTAGATTATACAAATGTAATTGCTCATATGGATAAAAGTCACATTAGTGTTCATACTTATCCTGAGTATCATCCTGATAAAGGGATAATGACTTTTAGAGTGGACCTAGATGTTTCTACTTGCGGGAAGATATCTCCACTAAAAGCTTTGAATTATTTATTTGATAAGTTTGATTCAGATATTGTCATTTGCGATTATAAAATAAGAGGTTTTACAAGGGATATTGATGGGCGAAAACTTTTTAAAGATCATGATATCAACTCCATACAAGATTTTATATCCCAAGAGAACAAGGACAAATACAATATGATTGACATAAACATATATGAAGAAAATATATTTCATACTAAGATGTTAATCAAAGACTTAGTGCTGGATAATTATCTATTTGAAAAGAGTGAAAAAGATTTAACAGAAGACGAAAAAGAAGACATACTTTACAAACTAAATATGGAAATGCATGAAATATATTATGGGAAAAACTATTAGGAGGTAGAAAAATGGAACTGTGGTTTACAGAGAAATACTCTCAAAGCTGTGGCTTGACGATAAAAGTAAAGAATGAAATATACAGTGAGAAAACTAAATATCAAGACATAGCATTTTTTGATTCATATGATTTTGGAAGATTTTTTACATTAGATGGATACATGATGGTAAATGAAAAAGATGAATTTATATACCATGAAATGATAACCCATGTTCCTTTGGCAGTAAATCCACAAATAAAAAAAGTATTGGTCATAGGTGGCGGAGATGGAGGAACTATAAGAGAGTTAACTAGATACCAACATATTGAGTTGATACATCATGTTGAAATAGATGAAAGAGTTGTTGAACTATGTAAAAATTACCTTCCTCAAACAGCTTGCAAATTAGACGACGAGAGGGTTGAAGCTTTTTATACAGATGGAGTTGAATTCGTCAAGGACAAGGAAAATTTTTATGATTTGATTTTAGTGGATTCTACTGACCCAATAGGACCTGGAGAAGGGCTTTTTACTAAAGAATTTTATAGAAATTGTCATAAAGCGTTGAATGAGAATGGTATATTGGTTAATCAACATGAAAGTCCATATTTCCCAAATACTGCAAAAGAAATGAAAAAAGCTCATGCAAAGTTAAAGGGAATATTTGAAATATGTAAAGTGTACCAATTTCATATGCCTACATATGCTAGTGGACACTGGCTCTTTGGATTTGCAAGTAAAACATTAGACCCTATAAAAGACCATAAAATAGATGAATGGGAAAAATTTGGTATTAAAACGAAATATTATAATTCTTTACTCCATAAAGGAGCTTTTGCTCTTCCAAATTATGTCATAGACTTGTTGGAAGAAGCAAGTGAGGAGGATATGAAATAGCACCAATTAATTGGTGCTATTTCATTTTTTTGGGTAAATGTATGAAAAAAGGAGGACTTACCATGGATATTGTAGCTATTGTTGGAAGTTTGAGAAAAGAATCATATAATTTAAAAATTGCAAAATTTATGAAAGAAAGATACAAAGATAAATTAAACATCGAAATTTTAACACCTGATTTGCCAATTTTCAATGAAGACATTGAAAACAATCCACCGATTGAGGTTGTTAATTTCAAAGACAAAATAAAAAAAGCTGAAGGAGTTTTAATTGTAAGTCCTGAATACAACCATTCTATACCAGGAGGATTAAAAAATGCGCTTGACTGGTGTTCAAGAGTAGATAGAGTATTATCTAAAAAACCAGTATTTATAGTCGGAGCGTCAAATGGAAATGTGGGTACTGCGAGGAGCCAAATGGATTTAAGAACTGTTTTGAATTCACCAGGATTAAACTCATATGTACTACCAGCCAATTTAGTTCTCATACCAAATGTACAAAATTTATTCAATGAAAGTGGAGAGCTTATTGACGAAAGAACTATTAAATATTTAGATAAAGTAGTTGACAATTTTGTCGATTGGAGTATGAAAATGAGTTAGGGGGACTTTAAATGAGAGTTGGCTTAGTATACACAGATACGAATAAAAGAAATAGTCTGTTTGATCCTCACGGCAACATTCAAATAAACAAAACCGTAGAGGCCATAAAATCAGCACTAGAAAATAAAGGTCACGAAGTTGTGATGATACCTGCTGATATTGACATGCTGACAAAGATAAAAGAAAAAAATATAGATGTTATTTTTAATGCATGTACTGGTATTAAAAACAAGAAAGAACAAGCCAATGTAGTTGCCATGCTTGAATTACTTGACATACCTTTTGTTGGAAGTGGCTTGTCAAGCCATATATTTGGACTTCACAAAGAAATTAGCAAAGTGCTATTTCGCAAAATGGGGATTCCTACTCCAAATTCGCAATTGTTCTATAATGCTGATATGAAATTAGACGGAAATTTGAGATTTCCACTCATAGTAAAACCTGAGCATGAGGGTTCAAGCCTTGGCATCGACGAGAAAAGCGTTGTATATAATGAAAAAACTTTGTATGAAAAGGTAAGAGAAGTAATAAATACTTTTAATCAACCAGCTTTAGTAGAGGAATATGTGGGTGGCAGAGAATTCACTATTGGGATTATCGGAGATAAGGAATTAAAAGTATTTGAAATCCTAGAAGTAATTTATTCCAAAATGGAAACTAATTTCATGACGGTAAGCATAAAAGCTAAGGATGCAGCAGGGTTTGAATGTCCAGCCAATATTGACGAAGAGCTAGAATTAAAATTAAAAGATTATGCCAAAAAAGCGTTTAGAGCATTAGAGCTTAGGGATTATGCTAGAGCAGATGTGAGATTAGATAGGTATAATAACCCGTACTTCATTGAGATAAACACACTGCCTGGACTTGAACCTGGATATAGCGATTTTCCCAAAATGGCTGAAAAATCGGGGATCAAATATGATGATCTGATAGAAAAATTAGTTCTTTTAGCATATAACAGGGATAAGAGGTGATTTTATGCCTGTTGAAATATTATATATAATCATATTGCTAGCAGTGATAAGCGTAGTGTTTGTGGGGTTTAAAAGGCCTATATATGAAGCTATGTTTATTGGGCTGGTTTTACTTTCAGCCATTACAGGAAACATTAACAATTTAGGTAAATATTTGATAGAACCATCTACTAATACGTTGTTTTTTGCAATTGTTGAATTTCTAGCACTGGCGTATATTTTTAGTGAAACTAAAGTGATAGAGGATATAGTGGATTTTATACTTTCTATAGTTGGAAGGTTTAAAGGTGGGGCAGGATATGCAAGTTTAATATCTAGCACATTTATGGCATCTTTGTCGGGGACTGGACCTGGAAATGTAGTAGCAGATGGTGTGTTTACTATCCCTGCCATGATAAAATCTAATTTTCCAAGAGAGTTAGCGGCAACTGTAGAGATGTCAGCTAGTTCGCTGGGTCCTATTCTTCCGCCATCTGGAACAATTCTTTTAGCGTTTGGCGCATTGGATGCACTTTTTCCAGGTAAATTTAGTCTTTCAAACTTTTGGATTGCAGTTTGGGGAGTTGGGATTTGGTTTGTTATACAAAGATTAGTATTATTATATATTTTATGCAGAAAGTATAAAGTAGATGCACTAGACAAAAAAGACATTCCGAGCATAAAAGAATCCTTTAAAAAGGGATGGAAAGCATTGATAATACCAATTTTAATATTTGCACCATTTCTAGTTGATTTCACGCTGGGTGAAACTTTTATCACATCAAGATTAGGCGAAGACGGAGCAAAAGCTTTCTCAAATTCAGTTATTCTCTTTGCACCTGGAATAGCAGCTATATATACATTCATCATAGCAAAATATGACAAATCAAAAGAAGATATAAAATTAACATCTCTTTTTAGAAACTCAATACCTCATATAGTACCAGTCGCCGCAACAATATATTTTGCATATTCGCTTTCAGCACTATTTACAGAGATAAATTTAGCAGAAAATCTAGGGGTCTTTATAAACGAATTTAACATGGGGAAGATAGGACTAGGAATTTTCTTTCCAATATTTACTATGATTCTTGGCATGTTTCTTCCGGGTTCATCGCAAGTAGCCATATTTGGGAGTATAATAATCGCTAGTTTAGCTAATGTTGGATTAAATCCACTTTTAGTTGCGGCTATTTTACCTGCAATAACTGGTGGAATGGAAGGCATGACTCCTCCATTAGCGTTGGCTTTATATCCGGCAGTAGGGATTGCAGAAGCTGATATGAAAGGTTCTATGAAATTAGCTTTATATTGGGTATTTGCACACTTGATAGTATCTATTCTGATACTTTTAAATATTCTCCCTGTGCCATTTTTGTAGGAGGTGCAGTAATTGAAAAATATGATTGGTGTAATTTTAGATAAAACTTTTAGCATATTAATACTCTTATCCATAATCAGCACTGGGATGATTTTCATTTTGTTTTTAATTAGCATTATCATAGGAAATGACTTAGGCAATGCCATTGCTATCTGGATAAAAAATGAATTTATTAATCACATCATAAGGCTAACTACTTTTGCTGTATTGTGTGGTTTAATAAAGATGTATATTTTAAAAGAACATGAGCTCACAATAAAATAGGCTGCAAAAGCAGCCTATATGTTCCATTCTCCATCTTTAAAAATTAGATATTCATTTCCATCCTCAGTTTTTCCAACTATTGATAAATCACTAGTGCCAACCATAAAGTCGACGTGTATTAAAGAATCGTTAACGCCATTTTCATCCAATTCTTTTTCGCTCATGTTAACTCCATTTTCGATATTTGTTGGATAAGCTTTTCCAAGCGCAAAATGGCAACTTGCATTTTCATCAAACAAAGTGTTTTTGAATAATATGCCAGCTCTTTCAATTGGGGAAGAATATGGAACCAAAGCCACTTCTCCAAGTCTTCTAGCACCTTCATCCATATTGAGCATTTCTTCTAGGATAGATTTTCCTTCTCTAGCATCAAAATCGACCACTTTACCATTTTCAAAAACCAATTTGAAATCTTCAATCAAATTTCCTGAATAATTAAGTGGCTTTGAACTGTAGACAACACCGTCCACACCGTATTTATGAGGCATAGTGAACACTTCTTCGGTAGGCATATTGGCAACGAAGTAAACACCTTTGCTGTTTTTCCCACCACCACCAGCCCAAATATGATTTTTTGGTAATTTAACCGTGAGATCCGTCCCGTTAGATGCAGTATAATGAAGAGTTACAAATTTCTTTTCGTTTAGATACTTCATTCTTCTTTCAAGAGACTCTAAATGTTCTTTCCAAGCTGCAACGGGATCATCTAAATCAACTCTTGTAGCTTTAAAAATAGCATCCCAAAGTTTATTTATTGCTTCCTTTTCGCTCATATCAGGAAATAAACTTTTGGTCCAATTAAGAGTAGGAATGGAAATAACACACCAAGAATTTATGTCGTTCATAGTATATTTTCTAAACTCTTTTAGTCCAATGCTAGAGGACTTATTAGCTGCAGCAATTTTTTCTGTATTAATTCCTTTTAATAAATTTGGATCTTCTGCATGGATGCTTATAAAACCAGCACCTTTTTTCGCATAGTACTCCATCATGTCTGCTCTCCACTTTGGAAATTCTTCAAAAACTTCCATTGGAGAATTTTCATATTTTAACCTAGTGAGCACATCATCATTCCAATTTACAAAAACTTCAGATGCTTTTTTTGCATAGGCAAATTTTGCGAGCTCTCTTACAAATTCGACGCCTTCTACAGGAGCTGTGATGACAAGAGGCTCATTTGGCTGTACATTTATCCCAACTTCAACAACCAATTTTGCATAATCAGAAACCATTTCTTCAAAACTCTTCATTAAATCACCTCATATTTTGTATTATGTTCATATTTTAGACTATTAATTGTTAGATGTAAATCAAATTATTTTGATTTGTGAATAAAACTCACAAAAATGGGAAAATATATTAAAAACGGTAATTGAGGTGGTTTAATGTCTAGGGTATCTAATGCGATTAACATGGTAAAACTTTTAAACAAAAATGGCCCGATGAAAGTAAAAGATTTAGCCAGAGAATTAGAAGTTAGCGAAAGAATGATAAAAACCTACAAAGAAGACTTAGAAAAAAGCGGGTTTTACATATGTTCAAAAAGCGGCCCTGATGGAGGATATTATTTAGATATGCCACTAGAGTTTTCTTTTATTGGAATAACTAAAGAAGAAATTGACACTTTAAAAATGGTAAATGAGCTCATAAAAAGTAAAGACTATCCCCATGCTCCAGTATTTGAAAGATTTACGTACAAAATATTAAACTATACTTCAGGATTAGAAGAAATCAAATTTTTCTCAAAAAATGTTGTAAGGCCAAATTTAGTAAAAGAAAAAGAACTTAAAGCTTGGGAAATAATAAACAACGCCATTACTAAAAAGAAAAAATTAAAGATCAAGTACAAACCTTTAGAAAAGAAAGCTGATTCTGAAAAAACAAGGATAGTGCATCCTTATGGCGTGTTTGAACATGATTTGGCTGTATATTTTTTTGGCTATTGTGAGCTTAGAAAGGATTTAAGATATTTCAAACTTTCTAGGATTCAACAAATATCTATTTTAGATGAAAGGTTTAAAGTAGATAAAAAAATAAATATCAATGAAAAATTAAATTCTTCATTTGGAATAATAAATGATGAATTAATAAAATTTAAAGTTGAAATTAGTTATCCATTTAGTCAATTAGTAAAAGAAAGGGGGTTTTCAAAAGATTATTCAATCACCGACATAGATGAAGATAAAATAATTTATGAAGCTGAAATGACAGGATATAAAGAAATTAAATCTTGGATTTTAAGTATGGGAAAATACGCACGTGTAATAGAACCAATTGAACTTAGAGAAGAAATAAAAAAAGATATAGAATATTTAAACAAAATATACAATTAAGACTATATATTGCCTCAATTTATGGTAAAATATTTACAAGATTATAAAAATGTAACGGATAAAAGATAGTGTAAAGTAGCCTATGAAAAAACAGGATAAAAAAAATAGGCTCATAAGAACCTAGAAAATCGCAAAATTATACTTTTATGGTAGTTGTCGCCACCCTTGACTGCATTACAAAACAATGCTGTTAAGTTAACACCGACGGCGAAAAAACTCAAGAACAGAAAAGTTTCACCGTCTCGTTCGCAGCATTGTAGCATTGTTTTTACACGCCATCAAGGGCAAGCCCTAGCGGGTGGCTAGTTTACCTCAGGCTCTAAAATCTAAGAACAGATAAAAATTAAGATGCAGGATTTTCTTGCATATTAAGAATAACCTGCTGTC